>JAPPPC010000266.1 GCA_028817685.1 Rhodospirillaceae bacterium | reverse complement strand
CCATCACTCCCCCTCGCCCTGCTGCGCCCGGCCGCCTGGCCGAGCAAAGCTGCCATATCGGAAGAATTTAAGGACGGCCAGGGTGCCGACGAAATTGATCAGCGCGTAGAGCAGGGCGATATCGGTAAAATCCGGGCGGTCGGTGAGGAATCCCAACATCGCGATCATCAGCACCGTCTTGGTGCCGAAGGAGTTCACCGCCAGGACCCGGTCGAACAGTGTCGGCCCCAGCAGCGCACGCACCAGCGCCAGCAGCATGGCGACGCAGAGCGCCGCGGTGGCTGCAGCGAACATCATGACGACCCTTCCAGCGCCGTCACGCGGCGATCCATCTCTCCGGTCTCCAGATCATCCTTGGTCGAATCGCTGAGGGCGTGCACGAGGAACTCATCACCGTCGATATCCACGGTAACCGTGCCCGGTGTCAGGGTGATCGAATTGGCGTAAATGACCTTGCCGAGATCGTCCCTCTGCGTTGCCTTGACACGAAAGAGCTGCGGGTTGACGGGCAGGCTCGGCGCCAGGATGCGCTTGGTCACGTCGAAATTAGCGAGCACGATTTCCTTGAACAGCCAAAGCCAATAACGCGGCAGGATCATCGACAGATGAACCGGATAGGTCTCGCGGTCGATAACTTCCATCCGCAGCGCGATGCCAACGCATATCGCACAGGAAATTACGCCGAGAACAAACCAAAGTGTCTGATAGACGCCGGAAAGCAGAAGCCAGGTCACGTAAAGCGTAACCCCCAGCGCGATAACGTGCCTCAAACCCCGCCCCCACAGCTCTGAACAAGCGTACGCCGGTCTTCCCCGACAGAGATTTCCCGTCAGTATGCCGAAGCGATCCCGGCGCGCCAAGATGTTATGGGTGAGTTTTGGATCAATCAGTCGCCAATTTCACCCGGCGATCGTTCTGCGCTACCCTCGTTGCGCGAAGCGAAACGGTTCGGAAATGTGCGATGCATCTTTTTCAAGAAAATGCACCCCAGGATCTCAATAGAGCGTTGGAGTCTCTCGCCATCCTGGATCTCGGCCCCTTTTTAGACGGGCAAGACGGCGCGCAGGATCAACTCGCGTCCGAAATCCGTCATGCCTGCGAGACGATTGGCTTCTTCTACATCAAGAACCACGGCGTTCCCGCTACCGTGATCGACAACGCCTTCGCGCAGTCGCGCCGCTTTCACGCCTTGCCCCTATCCGAAAAGAAGAAGCTGCCGCTCGACAAGCACAATGTCGGCTATCTGCCCATGAACGAAAGCGTGCAGAAACACTCCACGGTTCACAAGGCGACCAAACCGAACCAGAACGAATCTTTTTTCATCACCCATGACCGCGCTCCGGACCACCCCGACGTCATCGCCGGCACGCCGCTACGCGGCGGAAATTACTGGCCAGGGGACCTCCCCGGTTTCCGCGAAGGCGTTATGGCGTATTTTCGCGCGCTCAACGATCTGGGCCAGCGGCTCATTCCGGCATTCGCCGTCGCACTCGGCATGCCGGCGGACTATTTCGAGGAAGATTTTGCCAACGAAAACAATGCCAAGCTGCGGCTGCTGCATTATCCGCCGACACAGGTCGAGGACAATGACTTCGGCACCGGGCCGCATACCGACAATTCCTTCATGACGATCTTGGCCCGCGACGACACGCCGGGTCTGGCAATTCGCCTGACATCGGGGGAATGGCTGGCGCCGCCGGTCATCCCGGGCACGTTCCTGGTCAATATCGGCAACATGATCCGGCGCATGTCGAACGACCGGTTCCTGTCGACGCCGCACGGCGTCATCGTCGAAGGCGATACCGACCGCTATTCCATGGCTTATTTCCACAGTCCCAACGTCACGCGGCCGATCAAAGTCGCCCCCTCTTGCGTCGATGACGAACATCCGGCCAAGTACGAACCAACGCTGTACGCAGACCTGATCCGCGAATTCTACCAAGCCAATTATTTCCACCAGGACGGCTACGGAAAGGCGGAAATTCGCAACCGCTACGACTGACCGCGAAGGAAGTTCCATGGCCGACACCCCTAAAATCGAGCGGATCGAATTCACGGTCTTTGAGATCGCCGTCGAGAATATGACGACCGACCCGGCCGGGTTCGGCATCGCCTATGCGCCGGGCCGCGCCGATCCGCAGATCCGTTTCGGCCTTCGCATCTACGCCGACAATGGTGCTGTCGGCGAGTACGTGCCGGGCCGCGGCCGCGCACGGGTGATCAAGTCGGCCTGCGAGGCTTTGAGCCATTCGCTGATCGGCAAACCCGCGCTGCAGCGCGAACGGCATTACAGGGCACTGCGCGGCATGACCAAACATATCGGCGAGGTGGGCATCGGCGCTCTCGACATCGCGCTATGGGACCTGGCCGGCAAACATTACGGTGCATCGGTCGCGGAACTGCTGGGCGGCTATCGCGAGCGGTTGCCGGCTTATGCCAGCACGGTTCACGGCGACCGCCACCCGAAGGGTCTGTCCAGCCCGGAGGCCTATGCGGATTTCGCTGAACGCTGCTACGAGTTGGGCTACCGGGCCTACAAAATGCATGGCTGGTCCGGTGATGTCGCGGAAGAATCGGAAATGATCCGGACCGTCGCCAAGCGGGTCGGCGGCAAGATGGCGATCATGTATGACGCGTCGGGTCACCCCAAGACGCTGGCCGACGCGATCCTGATCGGCAAGGTCTGCGACGAGTGCGACCTGTATTGGTTGGAGGACCCCTATTCGGATGGCGGCATCTCGATTCACGGCCACCAAATGCTGAAAAAAAACATCAAAACACCGATCCTAATTACTGAATTCGTTCGAAATCTGGAAACGACCACGGACATCATGGTGGCTGGGGCCACCGACTTCGGACGGGCCGATCCAGATTATGACGGCGGGCTGACCGGCTGCCACAAAGTCGCCGTCGCAGCCGAGGGTCTGGGCATGGATGTGGAGATCCATTCCTGCGGTCCGGCCATGCGGCATCTGATGGCGGCGTGCCGCAACGCCAATTACTACGAAGTCAATTTGGTGCATCCGGACTGTCCGAATGCCTGGTCCTTGCCCTTCTACACCGGCGACTATTCCGACCAGCTCGATTGCGTCGACGCGGATGGTTGCGTCGGCGTGCCGGACGGCCCCGGTTTTGGCGTCGGGTATGACTGGGATGCCATCGCGCGGACGGCCCTCGAAACAACGATCATAGAATAGGACATCAAAATGGCGGACAATCTTGGTCTCGACCCGGCCCGGATCGAGCGGCTGCGCAGCCCGGAGCGGCTCGAATATTTTCACCCCGATCGAATCTGGGAAGTCCTGCAGCCGGCCGCCGACTGCACCTTGATCGATATCGGTGCCGGCGTCGGGTTTCTCACCCTGCCCTTCGCCGAACGGTATCCGCAGGCCAAGGTCTATGGTGCGGATATCCTCGAGGGAATGATCGCCCTGCTCAGCGAGGATGCCGCGGAACGCGGCCTCGGAAACCTTGAAGGCACCGTAATGGCGCCGAACGCCGTCGATTTGCCGGACGGGTGCGCCGATTTCGTCATCATGGGTCAATTGCACCACGAACTCGACGAGCCGGAACCGCTGATGGCCGAATGTAAACGCCTGCTGAAACCCGGCGGCACCGTGGCAATCATCGATTGGGCCGACGCGGACAACGGAAAAAGCCCGGCAAAAGGCCGACGCGTCCCCGTCGCGACCATGCGCGGCCATCTCGAAGGCGCCGGGTTCAGCAGCATCGAGACCCATGACGTCTACGAATTTCACACTTTCATGACGGGGGTCGCATAAGGCGGCCCGCCCGAACTTAACCGGCTAAGAAATCAAGGATCTCAGTATCTTGACGAGCTCGCCGGCGTCGGGCCGGTCACCGATATCGCCAAAATGGCGTTCTATCTGAGGACCATAAACGGTCCACATCTCTCGGCGCACTTCCAGCCCCTTTGCCGTGATCAGCAACACCTTTCCGCGCCCATCCCCTTCGTAGGCACGCTCCTCCACCAAGCCATCATTGATAATGCGGCGCAGCATCCGCGACAGGTTGGACTGCTCGAATAGCAGGCTCCTTTCCAGCTCAAACGGCCGCATCCCGCCGTCGGCGCGCTCAAGTTCCCAAAGCACGTCATACCAACGCAATGGCGGGAGGCCCTCAGCCTTAAGCGCTTTTTCAATTTCGCGATGAACCGACCGATAGG
>JAPPPC010000135.1 GCA_028817685.1 Rhodospirillaceae bacterium | reverse complement strand
CGTAGGATTCGAGCCGTTCGATGCGTTCGAAATCGGCCTTCGCCAGCACCGCGTCGCCGGCCAGGCGGCTGCCCGCGGGCGCGTCCGTATCGCGCCGATACTTGCCGGTCAGCAGGCCCCGCGCGATCGGGTAGTACGGCAACAGCCCGATGCCGTTGGCATCGCAGACCGGGATCAAATCGGCCTCGATGTCCCGCTCCAGCACATTCCAGGCGTTCTGCGCCGTGACGAAGCCCTTGAGATTGCCGCGCGCGGCCTCGTCGATCGCTTCCTGCATTTCGGCGCCGGTGAAGAAGGAACAGCCGTAGAAGCGGATCTTGCCCGCGGTCACCTGGTCCTCGAGCGCACCCATGGTTTCCGCGACCGGCGTGTCCGGGTCCGGGCGGTGCAGCTGATAGAGATCGATCCAGTCGGTTCGCAGGGCGGCGAGGCTGCGGTCGAGCGCGGCCTGGATGTTCTCCGCCGAGCCCTTCTTCTTGCCGGCGACATGGGATTTGCTGAAGCCGAACTTGGTGGCGAGCACGATTTTGTCGCGTTTGCCCGTGAGCCCGCTGCCCATGAAGCGCTCCGACTCGCCGTCGCCATAGGTCTCCGCCGTGTCGAAAAAGGTGATGCCGGCATCGATCGCCGCGTCCATCACCGCGCGGGTGCCCGCTTCGTCGACCCGTCGCCCGAACGCGTTGCAGCCGAGCCCGACCAGGGAAGCCTCGAGGCCGCCCGCGCCACCGATCATTTTCGTTTCCATGTCGCCCCCTAATTTGTCCGTAGTTGCGATCCTAAAAGGCCGCGCCATCGTGTCGCCCCGGACTTCGATCCGGGGCCCAGCCCTAATGCCGCGCTCTCCGTTTCCCTGGTTCCCGGCTCAGCGGCGCTATGCGCCTTGGCCGGGACGACAAGGATCTGTTCTTTGTGCCGTCCCGCGAGCGGTCTTTCCTAATCCTCCGCCATTTCCGGGATCGGTGTCACCAAGGGCTGGCCGCTGAAGAAGTTCTTCAGGTTCTGTTGGAACAGATTGACCATGGTCTGGCGGGCCTCCGGCGCGCGGCCAGCGATGTGCGGGGTGATGGTGGCGTTCGGCGCTTCCAGAAGGTTCTGCGGCGCCACCGGTTCGCCTTCGAACACGTCGAGCCCGGCGGCGGCGATGGTGCCGGCATGGAGCGCCGCGACCAGCGCGTCCGTGTCGACCACCGAGCCACGGCCGGCGCTGACCAGATAGCCTTCGGGGCCGAGCGCCTCCAGCACCGTTGCGTCGACCAGATGATGCGTCGCCTTGCCGCCCGGGCAGATGACGATCAGGAAATCGCTGGCGCGCGCCAGATCGACCGCGCTGGGTTCGTAGACATAGTCCACATCGTCGCGCCGGCTGCGGTTGTGGTAGTGGATGTTCATATCAAACCCGCTCGCCCGCCGGGCGATGTGCAGCCCGATCCGGCCGAGTCCCAATATGCCGAGCGTCTTGCCGGTCAGGGTCGGCCAGCTGTCCGCCGCGGTCTTCCAGCCGCCGGCGCGCACCTGGGAGTCGTAGGTCGGGATGCGGCGCACGATCGCGAACAGCAGCGCCATACAGTGGTCGGCGACGCACACCGTGTTGGTGCCGGGCCCGTGGCTGACCGCGATGCCGCGGCGCTTCACCGTCTCGATGTCGATCTGGTCGTAGCCTGCGCCGATGCAGGCGATGTGTTTGAGGTTCGGCATCAGCGCCATCTCGTCGGTCGAGATGCCGAAGGTGCCGTTGGTCAGCACCGCCTCGATGTCATTGCCATTCGCCTGCAGGAACGCTGCCCGCTCGTCCTTGTCCATGATGTGGTTGACGTCGAATTGGTCTTCCAACCCTTCCAGCCCGCCGGGGAAGACCGGCACGTTCACCAAAAGACCCGTTTTCATCTCTTCCTCACACTTTTCCTAACGCGTGTTCACGCGATCATTATTCAAAACAATCCTTGTCCGGTCACGCGCTCGCCCGTCTTCGCAAAGCTTCGCGGTGCACGATGTAGATGCCGCTGCCCACGATCAGAAGGATGCCGAGCCAGTCCAGCCCCGACGGGATATCGCCCCAGACGACGAAGCCGATCGCAAGTCCCCAGACCAGGGCGGTGTAGCGGAACGGCACGACCACCGCCGCTTCCGCGCGCACGAAGGTTTCGATCAGCAGGTAGTGCGCCGCGCCGGACAGCAGGCCGGTCATCACCAGCAAGCCGAAATCCACCGCGTCCGGCATCCGCCAGGTGCCGTCGAACATGAAACAGGCGGCCGCGATCATGGTCACGATGGTGGAGCAGAGCAGCACCGACAGGGCCGACTCGGTGTCGCTGATGCGGCGCGTGATGATGTCCTGGAAGGCGCCTGTCACCGCGCAGGCGAGCGGCAGCAGCGCGTAGAGATTGATCGCCTCGCCGAACGGCCGGACGATTGCCAGCACGCCGCCGAAGCCGACCAGCACCGCGGCCCAGCGCCGCCAGCCGATCGTCTCGCCCAGCAGCGGCACGGCCAGCGCGGTGATGATCAGGGGGCTGGCGAAGGCGATCGCTGTGTTGATCGCCAGCGGGTTGAAGCGCAGCCCGTTCAGGAACAGGAACACCGAGGCGGTGAAAAGCAGCGCGCGCAACAGCTGCCATCCCGGCCGGCGCACGCGCAGCGTATCCAACTTGCCGAGCCGCCAGGCCAGCAGCACCATCGGCAACAGGATGAACGCGCCGCGTATGACGATGATCTGCGTCACCGGGTAGCCGTCTGTCAGCCATTTGACGAAGCTGTCGCTCGTCGTCAGCAATCCGGCACCGGCCACCGTACAGGCGATGCCGATCCCGGATTGCTTTCTGAGGGCCGCCGTTTCGGTCATGCCGCTTATAGATCGCGTCCGCCGTCCAAATGTAAAGCGGACGCTGCGTTCGACTTAGTCGTCCGCGTCCATCGAAGCGCGAACGGACTCGATCGTCGGCATGTTGTAGCGGTCTTCCGGCTTGAGCCAGCCCTTCCAGTTCGGCTTGCGCTTCTCGGCGAAGGCGGCGCGGGACTCGACCCGGTCGGACTTGTCGCCATGTTCGTGCAGCGCGTCGGCCAGCGCGGCCAGGTCCGGCGCCACCTGCGGGCGCATTTGGCGCATCATGTAGATCGTGTTGACGCGCGCGGCCGGCGGCAGGGTCAGCATGTGCTCGGCCATTTCCATCGCCGTCGGGATCAGATCGTCCGGCTCGGCCAGGCGGTTGATGAAGCCGACCTCGTAGAGGCGTTTGGCGTTAAAGCGGAAACCGAGCGCCATCTCGGTAGCCACCGGATGCGGCAGGCTCGCCACATGGCCGTGATTATAGCCGCCGAGCAGCCAGCGCTTGGCCTCCGACATCTCGAACACCGCGTCCGGCACAGCGACGCGCAGATCGGTGCGCTCTACCATCATGAAGCCGCCGCCCATGGCGAAGCCGTTGACCGCGGCGATGACCGGCTTCTCCAGGGTGCCTTTCATGAACGGGTCTTCCAGCTCCGGATCCGGGCTGCCGACGATGCCCTTCTCGAGCGATTCCTTCATGTCCTCACCGGCGCAGAAGGCGCGCCCGGTGCCGGTGAAGATCGCGACCTCGAGGTCGTCGTTCGTCCGGAACTCGGAAAACGCCTCCGCCATGCCCTGGCGCAGTTCCGAGCCCATGGCGTTCATCCGGTCCGGCCGGTTCAGCCGCACGATGAAGATTTGTCCGTGGCGTTCGGTTTCGACGAAGGCCATATCCTGTCTCCCTGTTCAATGGCGTTGTTGCGGTGATGTATAGACGAATAGGTAGGGCGGTGTGGACTCAGATCACCCCGTCCGCCTTCAGCGCCTCGATATCCTTGTCGGAATAGCCGAGGCGGCCGAGCAGTTCTTCATTGTGTTCGCCCAGTTTCGGCGCGGTGCCGATCTGCGCTGGCGTCTCGGAGAACTTCCAGGGTGTGCCGTGCACCTTGGCAGTCTTGCCGTGTTCCGGGTACTCGATCTCAGAAATGTAACCATTCGCCAGCACGTCCGGATCCTCGACGGCTTCGAGCAAGGTGTTGATCGGGGCGGCGACGATATCGGCTGCGCGCAATGTCTCGACCCAGCGGTCCCGGCTGTCGCGGGCGAAACACGCGTCGAGGGTTGCCAGCATCTCGTTGCGTTTGTCCTCCGAGACGACGGCGGGGCCGAGATCACCGAGACCGATCGCCTCCAGCTACTCGTGAAAGCCGCGCGC
>JAPPPC010000582.1 GCA_028817685.1 Rhodospirillaceae bacterium | reverse complement strand
CCGATTGCCTTGGCCGATCCGGTCTTCGTCGGTCTCAGGTTGGTCATCGAGGCGCGCGCGCGGCGCAAATCCTTGTGCGGGGCATCGAGCACCGACTGGGTGTTCGTCACGTCATGGACGGTCGTGATGACCCCATGCCGTATGCCCAGCCCCTCATGCACAACCTTCACCACCGGCGCCAGGCAATTCGTCGTGCAGGACGCCGCCGTCAACAGATCGTGCCGGGCCGGGTCGTATAGATGGTCATTGATGCCCATGACGATGTTGAGTGCCGCATCTTCCTTGACCGGCGCGGCAACGATCACCTTCTGCACACCGCCATCATAATAGGGCTGCAGCGCGTCCATCGTCTTGAACTTGCCGGTACATTCAAGGACCAGATCAACGCCATGCTCGCGCCAAGGGACCGCGCCGGGCGACTCATGATTTGAAACGGAAACGGTTTTCTCACCAATGCGGACCGCGTCGCCTTCCGCGATCACCGGGACCGGCCACGTCCCATGCACGCTGTCGAAGGCGAGCAGGTGCGCCGCCGTCTCGGCTCCGCCCTTATGCTCGTTGATATGCGCGATCTCGATCGCGCCGTCGCCCCAGACACCGACGGGCAGTTGCAGGCTCTCTGGCCGCGCCGGGTCGAAACCCCAAGCCGCCCGCGTCGCCAGGCGCCCCATGCGCCCGAACCCATTTATTCCAAGCCGTATTGTCATTTTTCACGTTCCACGCTGCGCACCATTTTATATCAGACCCGCGTTACAGGGTGATGACCAATCCGACCTCGGCACATTCCTCCGGCACCTCATCGGCGAGCGGCAGCATTTCGGGACCCATGTGGGTCAGTATCATCCGCTTGGCGCCGAATTCCGCCTTGCGTTCCTGGATCGTACCGTAGTTCAGGTGCCATTTGACGGGCTTGCTGTGGAAATTGCACTCCGCGATGAAGAGATCGGCGCCCTGCGTCGCCTTTGGTAAATCCGGCGTCCAGTCCCCGTCACCGGAGTAGGTGACCACCTTATCGTCGACGCCGACCCGCAACGCGGTCGGATCGGTCTGCCACGTGTGTTTTGCCGCATATGGGGTCACGCAAAGACCCAAGATGTCGTTCGGCCGCCCGACCTCCAACTCAACGTAGTGCAGCGGGAATTTCGGCGCCATGCCGCTGGAGCCAGGGAACAGAACCTCCGCGCATTCCTCGATCCGTGCCTTCACATTCTTCGGACCAGCGATGGTCAGAGGCCGGTCGCGCCGTGCGCCGAGCATTGCGTCCATCAGCATGAACGGGATCCCCGCGGAATGGTCGCCATGGATGTGGGTCAAAAGAATGGCATCGATCGAGTTGTGCGGTATGCCCTGCGCATTCAACGCCACCAGGGACGAGGCGCCGAAGTCGATTGCAAACCGAAGGTTCTCGCCATCGACCAAAATACAGGTATTGAACCGCCCTCCGGTGCCGAAAGCGTCTCCCGTACCGACGAAATTGACCTTCACCGTCATGTTCAAAAGTCTCCGACGTGCCACCGTTTGATCGGCCGGTTTCCCGCCATCATAATGATTTTACAGCAGGATTCTAATCATCATGCGACGCAATATTAATTTTTGCAATGCAACATAAAGCTTTCCGGCGGTGCTCGATTCCCATATCATGACCGTCGAATCTTTGGGGTCCCCGTCGCGCGCATTCGGGGCCGGACGAACGGGAGCACGCTCGCTTGCAATACCACGCCTACGAACTCGCCCATGCCTGGATCACACCGATGCGTGCTGCTGCTCAGGGTACAAAGCTCGCCTTGGACTTGCCCTTCAATCCATTCGGCAAGACGCTTTGGGGGCGGCAGATGGCAGCGGCCTGCGACGTCTTCGAAGGTTTAACCCGCCGTTACGGCAAGCCTGAATTCGGGCACAAGCACACGAAGATCAAGGGCGTTACGGTCCCGGTAAGCGAAACCGTCGTCTTGTCAAAACCGTTCTGCGATCTGCTTCATTTCAAGAAAGCGAGCGACAAAACAGATGATCCGCGCGTGTTGATCGTCGCCCCCCTTTCAGGCCACTACGCCACTCTGTTGCGCGATACGGTTCGCGCCATGTTGCCGGAACACGAGGTATACATCACCGATTGGCGGGACGCCCGCAGCGTGCCCCTATACGAAGGGACATTCGACCTCGACGATTATGTCGACTATGTCCGCGACTTTATCCAGTTCCTCGGACAGGACCTGCATGTCATCGCGGTTTGTCAGCCGGCCGTCCCGGCATTGATTGCCACGGCCTTGATGGCCGCCGACGACGACCCTTGCCAGCCGCGCTCCCTTACCTTGATGGGCGGTCCGATCGACCCGCGCCGCAATCCGACGGTCGTCAACAAGCACGCGGAATCGAAGAGCCTGGATTGGTTCGAGCATGTGGTCATCTCGACCGTGCCGTGGCCTCATCCCGGCGTCATGCGCAAGGTCTATCCCGGCTTCATTCAACTCAGCGGCTTCCTATCCATGAACCTGGACCGCCATATCACTGCGCACCAACGGTATTTCGACCACATGGTCGAGGGCGACTGCGACTCTGCCGAACAGCATAAGCGGTTCTACGAAGAGTATCTGTCGGTCATGGACCTGCCTGCCGAGTTCTTCCTGCAAACAATCCGGGATGTGTTCAAGGAGTACAAACTTCCGAACGGCACGATGCGGCATCGCGGCAAACCGGTCGATTTGACGGCGATCAAACGAACCGCCCTGATGACCGTAGAAGGTGAAAAGGATGATATCTGCGCCGTTGGACAAACCGAAGCAGCACAGGATCTTTGTACAGGCGTACCGGACAAACACCGGTTTCATTACGTCCAGCCGGGCGTCGGGCATTACGGCGTGTTCAACGGGACCCGCTGGCGCACGGAAATCCAACCCCGCATTCGCGATATGATCCGGAGCGTCTAAACCGTCGCGGTTACCAGGAACTGCGGATTAAGCGAGAAGAAAGTGCCTTCTTTCACGGCTTTGGCGGCGATATCGACCACACGCTGCACGGTCGCTTCGTCATGCATCCCGCCCTCGCGCGCGTAACCGGCCATATTCTGGATGAAATTGAACATGCGGCCGGTTGTTTCTGGTCGGGCGATCACCTGAACCGAGACATCGGAATAGCCGGCCTGCAGGGCCAGCCCGTACATTTTGCGGCCGATCGCCGGCGTGCGGAATGCGTGCAGCGCGGAATCGAGCACGACCCGCCAATCTTCCGGTGAAACCGGATCGAACGCGGTCATGTAAAAATCGCTGTCGACGGCGTGCACCTTGCCGCCCGGCTTCACGACCCGGCGGAACTCCTTGAAGCTGGCCAGCGGATCGTCGACATAGACCATGACGTTTTTGATGACCAAACGGTCGAGCACGTCGTCTTCGAGCGGCAGCATATCCTGTTCGAGATGCGTCACCGTCACCCGGCCGTCCAACCCTTCTGCCGTCAATTTTTCCCGCGTCCGGGCGACGAAATCCGCATTGATATCAAAGGCATGCACATGGCCCTCTGGACCAACCCGCCTGGCCAGTTCCATCGAGACATAGCCTGGGCCGCAACCGTAATCCGCGACACTCTGTCCCGCCGCAATCTCGGCCGGCTCCAGCAACCGGTTGCCCCGCTCGCCCCAAACGAACTGGTCTTCGTAGCGGTCTAACCGGTCCGGCTCGATTTCGACCCAATGGTCCTTGTAATAGGTCTCAAGGGACATCCTGCTCTCCTGGCCTGTTCCGGCGCGATACTAGCAGCGCCCGTTTCTGACCAACAGTGCGCACAACTATGCGGCGTCATCCCCAGATCTATCGTCTTTCGCGTTGAACGCGGTGCCGTCGACGCCAATCCGCGTTGTCGTGCCGTGATAGCCGACGAAGTCCCCGCTCCTGCTGAATTGCGGGGTACCGCTGACACTCATGTGATATTCCCCGCCGAAACCGTCGTCGGATGTGTAGCGGAAATCGTCGAATTCTCTGTGCGACTGAAGATCGTTCCGATGCTTTGCCCACGCTTCATCTGTATCTGGGTCCGCACCGACAGCCTCCCATCGGGTATAGCCGATATAGCTGTTCGGGGAGGCAATTATGGTCGAGTTGGGAAAATCAATCAGTGTCGTGAACCGGAACTCCGTATCCATGGTCCAGTATCTGTCGGCGGTCTTTCTGACGGTAGAGGGAAGCCGGCTTTCATATTCCTGGAACGCCTGTTCCATAC
>JAPPPC010000124.1 GCA_028817685.1 Rhodospirillaceae bacterium | reverse complement strand
GTACTGCAGGCTTAGGGCGCCACGCTGGACGTTGTGTCGCCCTAGATAATCTCCCGGTCCAGCAGCTCGCGAATTCGCTCGGCCGACAGTCCCAGCAATTCGCCGAAGATCTGTTCCGTCCCGTTCTTGAACGCCGGGCCGAGATGGGTCACGCGACCGGGGGTTTCCGAGAGTTTCGGGATCACGCCGGGGATGACGATGTCGCCGGCGCCGGGTTCGTTGACGGTCAGCAGGTTCTCCCGTGCCTCGAATTGCGGATCCTCGAAGATGTCGGCGATGGAATTGATCGCGCCGCAGGGCACGCCGCCGTCGGTGCAGCGTTGGATGACCTCCATCATCGGGTAGGCCGTGGTGAAGGCGGACACGGTGCCTTCGATGAAATCGCGCGCGGCGATGCGCTGCGCCGAGGTCTGGTATTGGTCAGGGTCGGCCAGTTCCGGCTTGCCCATCACATGACACAGCCGTTCGAACATGCGGTCGGACGTGCAGGCGATGGAGATCCACTTACCGTCGCCGGTCTGGAAATGACCGTGCGGGCAGGCGAGCCGCGTACCCATGCCCTCGCGCTGGCGGACGGTGCCTTCCTTGGCGTAGGCCGGAACCAGTTCGTCCAGGAATCGGAAGATCGACTCGTACAATGCCAAGTCAATGTACTGGCCTTTGCCGGTTTGCTCGACAGTGCGCAGCGCCAGCAGAATGCCGACCGCGCCATACAACCCGGTTGCGTAATCGGCAAGTGACGTCGACCCCGGCGTCACGGGCGGGCCGTCCGGCATACCGGCCAAATAGGTCAGCCCGCCGAAGCCCTGCGCGATGCGGGCGAAACCGGGCCGTTCCTTGTACGGACCGGTCTGCCCGTAGCCGGAGACGCGCAGCATGACGATCTTGGGGTTGATCTCGTGGATGACATCCCAGCCGAGACCCCATTTCTCCATGGTCCCAGGGCGGAAGTTCTCACAGATCACGTCGGAGACGGCGACCATCTCCTTGAACAGCTCGGCGCCCTCCGGCGTGCGGAAGTCGAGCCCAATCGAGGTCTTGTTGCGCGACTCGGTGAGCCAGGCCAGCGTATCCCCGTCGCGATCAGTCTTTGTGCCATAGCGCCGCCAATTATCGCCGCCTTTCGGGTTCTCGATCTTGATGACCTCCGCGCCGAATTCGGACAGCACAGTGGCGGCAAAGGGAGCGGCGATGAAGGTCGCGATATCGAGGATGCGCACGCCGTCCATCGGCAGCTTGGTGGCTTGTTCACTCATGGGGACTTCCGGTCTGGTGTTGGCTCAGCCTTGATAGGCTTCGATGGGACTGTTGCCGATCGTACAACGGATCATGATGCGGCGCTCGCCCTCGGGATAATCGAGACGACCGGTATGCATCAAGCCGCCGCGATTCTCCCAGATAACGGTGTCGCCGACCTGCCACTCCTGTTCCCAGCGGTATTCGTCGGCGCCGGCGGCGTGCAGGCAGTCGTATAAAGTCTCGAGAATCTCGTCGCTTTCCGCGTCTTCCAGGCCGCGGATGCGCAGCGCGATCAGGGGGTTGGCATAGATCGCCGGTTTCTTTGAAACCGGATGTTGGCAGATCACCGGGTGGCAGACTGTGTCACGGGCCTTGTCCTCGTCGGTCAGGTTGGAGCCAAGATAGTTCGCCGTCTTGTTGCGTGGATTATTGCCGAGCTGGAATTCGACCTGCAAACCGGTAACCCGTTGGCGCATGGACTCCGGCAGCAGCTCGTAGGCCCGGTGTGCGCTGGCAAAACAGGTGTTGCCACCCGTCGAGGGCACCTCCAGCGCATGCACGGACGTCGCCTTCGCTGGAATCTCGTCGTAGGTCGTATCGGAATGCCAGCCGGTGCGGAGATCGTCGGTCACACCGCGGCGGGCGGCGAGATCGTCGAAATTCCCTTCATCATCGACATTGCGATTGAAGACAAGTTCCGGGATTTCCGGATGCCAGTACTTTTTCTGAATATGCCGCTGCAGATGGCCGAACTGTGCGGAAAAATCGGCGAACTGCCTTGGGCTAAGCGGCTGGTCGCGAAAGACGAGCACCTGATGCGCGACGAAGGCGGCCTCGACCGCAGCGAGATCGGCTGTGGCGAGCGGTTCTGCGAGCTTCAACCCGCAGATTTCCGCCCCGATATCTTTGCCGCTGGGAACGATCTCCAAAGCCATGGCGTTGCCTAGCCTGCCGCCAGCGGACCGCGCAGCACCTGACCGGCATAGTCGCCGGTCGACTCGCCGTTCTCGAAGGCCACACTGCCGTTCACCACCGTTGCTGCGATGCCGTCGGCTTTCTGCACCAGTCGTTTCGCGCCGCCGGGCAGGTCCTGTACGACAGTCGGCAGCTTCGGCTTGATCTTGTCCGCGTCGAACACCGCTATATCGGCGGCGTAGCCGGTGCGGATTAATCCTCGGTCGGGCAACTCCCAGGCCGACGCGTTGTCGAAGGTCAGCATGCGGACCGCTTCTTCGAGTGTGAAATCCTGTCGGTCGCGTACCCAGAAACTCAACATGTGCGTCTGCAGGGACGAGCCCATCTCCTGGCAGACATGCGCGCCGCTGTCGGAGAAGGTGGCGAGCGTCCGAGGATGCTTCAGCATGCCTTTGACGTCTTCCTTCTCCTTGTTGACCAGAGGCTGCAGGAACATCTGGTCTTCGTTCTCCAGCATCAGATCGAGCATGGTCTCCACCGGCCCGGCATTGCGCTGCCGCGCGACCTCGGCGACCGATGGATCGTTCCAGTCGACCCCCTGCATTGCCAGCAGGTTTTCGTAATCCGGCCGCATCGGGTTGGTGGAGGCGTCGCCGCCGCCCTGGAACTCCGCGACTCGCGGCCGCATCGTCGCTTCCTCTTCAACCAGCTTGCGCCGGATTTCCGGGTCAGCCATGCGGCGTTTCTGCTCTTCGAGGGGCAGGGCGCGTATTTGCTGCCAACCGGGCAGAACGTCGAAAGGCAGGTTCGATTTCATTGAGAAGACGACGCTGATTGGTCTTGTCGAGGATTGTCCGAACATGCGGCCACCCTTGGCGACCGTGTCGTCGATCATGCCGGTCTGGTACTGCCAGGATGTCGGATCGTCCAGCATCTGCGTGGCGATCGTGCCGAACATGATCGGCCGGCCGCTTTCCAGCGCGACCCGCTGCAGCTCCTTGAAGAATTCCTTTTGCGCCGTGCCGCTGGACACGTCCGGGCCGACTTGGAAGATGCCCGCATTCAGTTCCGCCATCGCACCGACGAGCTGGTCGATTTCCGCCCAGTCCGCATAACGGCTGGCGACCGGTGAGCCGTCCGGCGTGGAGTGCGTGGTCGACAGCGAGGTGGAGAAACCGACGGCGCCGGCCTTGACCGCTTCCTGGATCGCGGCGCGCATCTTGGCGATGTCCTCCTCCGTCGCCTTTTCGCCCAGCGCCCGTTCGCCCATGACATACATGCGCAGCGCGGAATGGCCGATATAGGCACCGTAATTGATTCCCTTCGGAGCGCGGTCGACCGCATCGAGATATTCCGGGAAGGTTTCCCAACTCCAATCGACGCCGGACATAATGGCCTCGGTGGGAATGTCCTCGACCGCTTCCAGGCATTGCGCGAACCATTCGCGCTCCTCCGGTTTGCAGGGCGCCAACGCGAAGCCGCAATTGCCCATCATGACGCTGGTCACACCGTGCCAGCAAGAACAGCTGCCGAGCGGGTCCCAGGTGACCTGCGCGTCCATATGGGTGTGACCGTCGATGAAGCCGGGCGAAACGATCAGCCCGTCCGCGTCGATTACCTTGTCTGCCGGTGTTCGAATCCGGCCGATCTCGACAATCCTGCCGTCCTTCACCCCCACATCCGCCCGATACCGTGCGCCGCCGGAGCCGTCGACAACCGTTCCGTTCTTGATGAGCAGATCCATGTTGACCTCCTGTAGGGGTTCAAACTTGCCCGTATTCTTGCATTGCCGGGCCCCGCGTCACAACATGGCACCAGACACCGAAAACCAAGACCCCACGCAAGGAGGACACGATCATGGGCCCGAAGCTCGTCGACCATCTGTTGTACGAAAAGGAGGATAACGGCCTCCTGTGGATCAAGTTCAACCAACCGGAAGTGCTGAACGCACTGGTCGGCAATTCCGAGGAAAACAGCACGGTCGCCAAGGTCGGCGCGTACATGCGGGCCGGCGACGAGGAGCCGGCCGTGCGCGTCAGCCTCTTGACCGGCGTCG
>JAPPPC010000263.1 GCA_028817685.1 Rhodospirillaceae bacterium | reverse complement strand
ATGACCATGGGCGCCGGTAAGCGCACAATCACAAGCATGGCTTTGACTGTCCTGCTCGCGTTTCTAGCTCTTGCCGGCGCCACTTCGGTTGAAGCCTCCTCCGAGATTCACCTGCGACAGCATTATCAAGGCGTGATTCTGCAAGCGATGACACCCCTGCCCGGTAAGTCATTCGATACCTCCGTGCTCGGCGCCGAAGCAGGGCTTGCGCGGATACGAAGCGCCCTCGATAGACTTATCTCCGGCTCGCCGCATAGTGCCCGCAGGCTCCGCCGATTGCTGGATAATGGCCGCGTCTTCTTGATTACAGTCCGAGCGATCTCAAGAATGACCATGGTGGTGAAAACGTTGCAACTTTCCTGCCCGATTACCGCCTCAAATCGACCACGCACGATGCGCGAAAGGATTTTCGTGTCGTTATCGGCCGGCACGGCGTGAAATGGCCGATCGATGAACTGGCAGCGATTTTGGCGCATGAATTGTCGGGACACGCGGTCCAGCAACAGCGCGGATGGCTAACCTCGATCCGATACCTGGATGCGGAATGCGAAGCCAATTTGCATGAGGAAATCGCCAACCAGGAACTCGGTCTCGACAAATCCAGCCGCCGCATGATGGCTTTCCGCGATGCTTTGGAGAACCGTTGGTGCGCTGATTTCAAAGCCTATATGCGGGCCCATCGCCCCGGTGCGCTTATGCTATGGGACCGAAAGCATCCGGAAGTCCCAGGCCTTCTCGATGTTTTCGAGCAGTATCGGCAACATTCTATCCAAACAGGCGCGACGGCGCGGGCAATGGACGCGCTAAAAGACCAAACCCGCGAAAGCCGTTGGCGTGCGTATCACCGAGCGTCCCCGGAGATGCTCTTGCAAATCGCAAATAAGCTGCGGGCTGGCGGCATTGGAATCAGGCCAGACCCTGAGGAGGCGTTTCGCTACTTTCGCCGCGCCACCGAACTGCGGACAACCACATCGCGCATGAAGGGCGTATCGCCCGCGCTTTCTGGTTTAGGCACGGGATTTGGGAAAATGGCGATCTCGCCGCGCCCCTGATCCTATACGATGTTATCCTCAATGCTGTTATGAACCGTTATTTCGAATATTGCCGATTCACCACCGAACCCCGTTTGCTGCTCAGCGAGGCGCAACGGGTTAAGGACGCCTTTGCCGAAAGGGCGCGCGCATCGGGCGGCTATCTTTTCGGCGGCTGGCGCAGCATGGTCGGCTTGGGATTGGCCCGAGACGAAGGAATCGTCCTGTCCAGCTGGCCCGACGCACAATCTGCGAGCAATGTATCGGCGCCCGATTTAGAGGGGATCGCCTCGGCCCAGACCCAATCTCTCGAAGCAACCGTGCGGCCAATCAACGACACGCCGCCCGCCTATGACGGTGTCTATGTCTTTCGCTGGTTCGATATCGACGCGACGGACTGGGAAGCCTTTCGCGACATTTCAGATACCGCCTGGCCGAACATGGAAGCGGTTTTCGACGTCAATATCTGCGGCTTCTGGCGTCACCGGGATGTCGCGGAACCTGACGCAAAAGTCTTGCTGCTGACCCGCTACGCGGACCTCTCGGTCTGGGAAGCCTCCCGCTGGTGGAACAACCCGGCTGCGGCTGCGGACGCCTCCATGTCGCGCTTCAAGAAGCGCAATGAGATGATCAAATCGACCGTCGCCTATCCGAGCCTGCCGATCCTCTGACGAACAGCGTAACCGTCAAAGTCCAACAAAGATCCCGTGCCGATCTTGCATGGCCCGGCATCGCCCGCACGCCACATCTTCCATCCGAAAACCCAATGACGAAATCACGGGAAAGGCGTGGGCCTTTAGCTGGCAAACGGATCGGAAGAATTTAGTTCGGCAGCGAAGAACATCCGTCGTAATGTCGACCATAACGGCATAATTGACCTGCCAAGGAACTGATATGGCTTTTCCTCTGAAAGTCTTCGCCATGGCCGCGCTGCTGATAAGCTTCGGGGCGCCGCACCACAGTCAGAACGCAGCCGCAGCTGCCCTGCAGCTGGCGCAGCAGGGCGATCTCAGCCAGGCAACGGCCTTCGTCCGCGGCCTGAAACTCAACGATAATTTGCCGCAACTGATCATTCGGACCGCTTTGCAATCACCGACGATACAGAATTATGCCAGCCTGCATGGCGGCACGCCGGTGTTCAACGCATTGAAGGCCGGCACGGAGGCCGCTGTGGCAAAATATGGCGGACAGTGGACAGAGAACCTTGCGAAAGCGTACGCGGCGCATTTCACCAACACAGAGTTGGCGTCCCTGCTCGCCGATGGCCAAGCGTCACCACATAACGAAAAATTCGAGCGCAAGAAGCCGGATGTCGGCAACGCGATGCGCGACCTGTCGACGGACCTGTTGAGCGAGGCGACCAGCGACGCCGTCACGCATGTCGTCGAGAGTTTCCAGAAGAACTAGGCTTTCGCGCTACCCTGGGACCGCGCCGCCGACGGGGTTCATGACCTCGCCGATACCGACGAAACCGCCACCATCCTTCATCACCGCGTTCAGATTGGCGTAGGCGGTGGGATAAACTGTCTTCTGTTCGCGGAAAACCGGCATGTGCGCCTCGACCGCCGCAACGACATCCTCTGCCAGGCGCGGATCCATCGTCGCACGGCCGTCGCCACTGACGTCGATGCGCGGCTGGTGGAACGCTTCCTCCAGAGACAGGCCGCCATCCATCACTTGCGAGACGATCTGCATCACCGCCGGCATGATCCGCCGGCCGCCGGAAGCACCGACCGCAAACCAAGGCTGATCGCCCTTGGTGACCACGACGGGGCACATATTCGAGAGCGGCCGCTTGCCCGGCTTCAGCGAGTTCGGGCGGTCCGGTACCGGGTCGAACCACAGGATACCGTTGTTCATCAGAATGCCCGTCGTCGGCAAAACCACTTTGCTGCCGAAGGAGGAAAGCAGAGTCTGAGTAAGGCTGACCATGTTGCCCTTACCATCGATCACGGTCAGGTGGGTTGTGCAGGTGGGGTCAGCGCTGTCGTCCGGATCGCCCATGGTCTCGAAACGGGCTGCGTACGCTGCGCTGAGGGCCGTCGCGTAGGCCTCAAACGCTTTCGCGCCAGGCGCCCCCGTCCCAATCCGGCCTTCGATCTGGTCCAACACATGCATCATCGTCGGGCCCGCCGTCATACCCGGCGGCGCATGTACGGAGCCGCCGCCATAGTCGCGCGACAAGGCGTCGACCTCCAACGCTTCATAGGCCGCCAAATCACCAGTGCGCAGCGATCCGCCGCCCGCCTCGACGTCCTTCGCAATCTGCGCCGCGATATCACCATCGTAGAGGTCGCGGTGCCCCGCCGCGGCGAGCCGCTCCAATGTCGCCTGCAGGTTGCCCATGGGGATATGCGGGATTTGTTGTCCCAGTTCCGGCACCGGCACGGCACCGTCCGGCAAATAGATGTTCCGGCTTTCCGGGAAATCGCGCAGTTGCTTCATCGCGGCGGCGATGCGGATCGTCGTCATGAAGTTGACCGGAAGGCCGCGCCCGGCCAACTCGACGGCCGGCCCCAGAAGGTCCGCCCATCCCATCGTGCCGTATCGCTCCCAGGCCTTGCCGATCGCGTCTACATAACCAGGCGTCGCCATGGAATGGTAGCCATGCACGTTGCGGTCACCTTCGACCGCGGGCCACGTGAAGATATCGCCACCGGTGCCGCTAACCAGCGGATAGTCCGCAGGATCCAGCCCGTGCGGCGAGATGCCGCCGCCATTGAAGCAACGCACCCGCCCCTCTTCCGCCAGATACAGCATCATGAAGCTGACGCCACCGATACCGCTCATCCAGGGCTCGACGACGGAAACCGCAAAAGAGGTTGCGACCGCCGCATCCATGGCATTACCGCCGTCGGCCAGAACCGCAGCACCGGCCTCGGCCGCTGCCTTCGAATGGCTCGCCACGACTCCGTTGCCGCCGCGCGCCACCGGCTTCCGCAGAAGCCAGTCGTGATAGGTGTATGTGTCCATGACGCGCACCATCGCGCGCTGAGGCATATGGGCGCAAGAATGATTTTGATGTTCGACCGCCTTCGCTGCCCTGATAAAGTCGCCGCAAATCGGGTTACTGAACACATTTGAGAGTCTCCATGAGCACCTATTTTTGGACACCGGAACAACGGCAAATCCGCGAGAGCGTGATGAAGCTGTGCGAGCGCTTCGACGATCAATACTGGCT
>JAPPPC010000599.1 GCA_028817685.1 Rhodospirillaceae bacterium | reverse complement strand
GGATAGAGAAGGAATTGCAGCCCGGGCACCAAAGCTGGAAGAAGTCGACGATCACGACCTTGCCCTTGAGATCATGCAGGTTCGTCGCCTCGCCATTCAGCCATTCTGAAATGATCCATTCCGGCGCCGGCCGGGGAACCGGCATTTTGGACGGCCGTGCCTGTGCGGGCTGCGCGACCGCAAAAGCGAAAAAGCAAAGAATAAGAAGGAACGAACGCATGAAAAGGCTCCCAGGGATTACGAACGCACGCTAACGGAAGATTCGTTGACGTGCCGATCAACACTCCGTGACCGGTCGACGGGTGAAACGCAATGTCCTACCCTTCCCGCGACGCGTACAGACATGCGGGAGGCGGAAATGGCGCAACAGGCGAATGTTCTTTCCCAGGCCGAAGTCGAGGCATTCCAGCGGGACGGGGTGGTTGTACCTGAATTCCGGCTGCCGGCAGAGAAGCTGGCGCTGCTGCAGGAACTGGCGGACAAGCTTATCGCCGACAATCCGCAAATGGGCGACGAGCCGATCACGTCGCCGCACGTGCCCGGTTCCGGCATCCAAAGCGTAAAAAGCGATCCGCGCTGGATCCAGATTCCGACATTCCCGCCGATCCTCGATATGGTGGAACAACTTATCGGCCCCGACCTGATCCTGTGGGGCACGACCTTCTTCCACAAGCCAGTGGGTGAGGCGCGGATCGTCCCGTGGCACCGGGATGGCCGTTATTGGCCGATCAAACCGCTCGCCACGACGTCCGTCTGGATCGCCGTCACCGACACGACAGTCGAAAATGGCTGCTTGCGGGTCATCCCCGGATCGCACGCCGCCCGATCGATCGGCGAGCATTACCGCGACCACAGCGATGGCGTGACGATTCCGGAAACCTTGCAGCCTGACCAGTTCGACGAAAGCCAGGCGCGCGATATCGAGCTAGAGGCGGGCCAGATGGTCGTGTTCGACGTCTATATGGCACATGGCTCGCAGGCCAACCGCAGCGGCGCCAAACGGGTGGGTTATGCCTTACGGTTCATGCCGGCAACCAGCCATTACGACCACCATGATATTCCGATCGAGGATTCCCGCGGCTCCGCCCACCATACGCGCCCCCTGATACAAGTTCGCGGCAGCGACCGCACCGGCAGGAACGACTTCACCATCGGTCATCCGTAATCCCATAAGGGGCTCAACTGTCGCGGCTCGAGGCACAAGCGGGAAAGGCTTCGGAAAACACGGTCTCGACGGCCTCGTGCACGGTTTTTCCTTCAAGTCGAATTTTGAGTCGTTCCGCCTCCGCCACGAAAAGATCAGCCAGAGGCCGATCCTTGCGATGCGGCGGGCATGCCAGCTGTTCGATCCGGCCCGCTTTCAGTGCCGCCGGATCGAGCACCTGTTTCGGCCAAAGCTTAAGATGTTCGCGAATAATCCCCGCACAAGGCACCGCATCGCGTTTGCACAGGCGCAGAAATTCAATGCCGCCCATCTCTGCGAGGGCCGGGAATGTCGTAAAAATCAGGGTGATTATGAAAAATCGGCGCATGCCAGCGCCCCAGCTTCAATCCATATCCAACGGCCAGACCGGCCGCCTGACATTCTGGTAATCGAGGCTTTTCAAGCTTGGCGTTGCCAAGCCTAACGCGTCGACCAGATGGATCTCGCGCGCGATCGGGCCGAAGGCGCCGCGGAAATGATGCGCCGATTTCACGGCGACGATCTGCTTTTCCTCCGGGTCGATGCCCTGCGAGCGGAAGATCGCCAGGTCGAGCACTTGCAGCCGGTTGGTCGTGATAATGATTTCGATGCCGCCGACGCGCAGGATCGCCGTCGGCCCCATCGAATTGCGCATGCCCGTCGACATCGGGCCTTCATAGGTGAAGCCGCCGTCGGAGATCGCGACCACTTCGCCTTCGACCCGGATCGGCGGCACGAAGTCGGGATCGATCTTGCCGCCCAGATCCAGCCTCACATCGCCCTTTACCCCGGCACGCTGGCACTCCCTCACCGCTTCCGGATCGGAAATAGTGCCGAAGGCCGCGTCCTGCAGGTCGGCTGCAATCATGGCGGCGAGTAGGGTCGGGTTGTCGCCGTAGCTGCCGCCGCCGGGATTGTCGCTGAAATCCGCCAGCACAATTGGTTTGTCGCCGGTGCCCGCCGCCTTCACCAGATCCATGGCGGTATCGACCGGCAGGTGCCGGATTGTCACGTTGGCGCGCTCGTCCCAGACCGTATCCATCATCGCCTCGGCGATCTCGCGCGCGCGGTCTTCCGCACCCGCATCGTAGGTCACCGTGACCGACGGGCCCGCCCATTCGATATCGGCCCAGGGGAAGCCGCCATTGACGCTGACATCGAGGATGCCTGCTTCTTTTCCATGGGTTTCGCAGCGCTTCAGCAGGTCGATCATCGGGCCGTCCTGGCTGCGTCCGTGGTTGGCGCCGTCGATTTGCGGGCGCCGTGCAACCAGGCATTTCGGCGCGGTCTCGCCGGCCATCGCCGCCTGCAGAGCCGCAGCCGCGCGCTTACCCGTGTCGTATGTGTCAACATGCGGATAGGTGCGGAAGCTGAACAACCCGTTGGCGTTGCTTGCCATCTCCTGGGTCACATTGGCGTGCAGATCGAGCGAGACGCAGATCGGCACATCGGGCCCGATCTTGTCGCGGATCGCCTGCAGCAGCGCGCCTTCGCCATCCTCGTCCACTTCGGTCACCATGGCGCCGTGGAGCGCCAGCAGGATTCCGTCGAAACTACCGTCGAGCGCACCGAGAATTTCGCCGGTGACATAGTCCCACGCCTCGCGGGTCACCTTGCCGGACGGCACCGCATTCGCGGCGATCACTGGCACCATGTCCCAATCGTTTTCCGCCGCCGCATCGAAATGGGCGGCAACTTCCGAATTGGTTCCCAGATAGGCCGGCGCGATTTCGTCGCCGACAAAAAGGCCGCGGGTGCGATAGGCGTCGAGGTCCGTCAGCAGCTTGCTGAAGGTATTGGTCTCATGCTTGAAAGCCGCGCTGAGAACGCGCTTACCCATGTCTGGGACTCCGGCAAATTATGGTTAACCGACAGGCAGATAGGGGACAGATTCAGTCCATGTCAAGCGGCCAGATGGGCCGGCGCAGCTTGCTATAGGTTAAACGGCTGAGATCGGGCGAGGCCAAGGCACCGGAATCGACGACCAGCACCTCACGAGAAAGCGGTTCGAATGCCGCACGAAAATGGTGTGCCGACTTCAGCGCGATAACCGAGCGCTCACGCGGGTCTATGCCGCAAGCGAGGAAGTTCTGCAGATCGGTGACCTGCTGCCGGTTCGTCGTAACGATGACGTCGATGCCGCCGACGCGGAACACCAGCGACCGGCCGAGCGACTGCCGCGTCCCTTTCCACATCGGGCCGTCGCACACGAACTCGCCGTCCCACAACCGGACCACCCGGCCGGTCACGCGCACCGGTTCGCCCAGGGTGGGGTCGACTTTGCCGCCCAGTGCGGCATCGAGCACCGCGCCCTCGCCCGCTGCATAGCCCTGCTCGACCGTCTCCGGATCAGTCAACATGGCGAAGACCGCATTGTCGAGCCGCGCAGTGATCATGGCGCGCAACAGTTCCGGTCCATCGCCATAGCCGCCGCTGCCGGGATTGTCGCTCAGATCGGCGATAACGAACGGCTTATCCGACGGATCGGCTTCGGCGATGTGCTGCATGGCCTCGTCAGGAGTGAATAGCTTGGCTGTCGTCTCGTCCCGCGTGTCCCAGATCATCTGGTAGAGATCGTCAGCGATCTCCTTGCAGCGCGCCTCGTTACCATCGCCGGTCACAACCACGCTGGGACCCGTCTGTTCGATATCGGCCGGTATGAAGCCGACCTGTATGCTGACCGCCAGCACCTTCTGTTCTTGCTCATACCGCGCCGCCTTTTCCAGCAGGGCCACCATCGGACCGGACTGGGTGCGGCCGCGATTGGCCCCGGTGAGCATCGGGCCACGCACGACCCAAGCCTTCGGCGAAACCGCACATTCCATCGCCTGCTGCATCAGCGCCGCCGCCTGCTGCGCCCGCTCATACTGATCGATATGCGGATAGGTGCGGTAGGCGATCAACGCATTCGCGCTCGCCGCCATGCGGTCGGTGACGTTGGCGTGCAGATCAAGCGTCGCCAAAATCGGGACCTCCGGTCCGACGATCTCGCGCAGTTCTTCCAGCAGCTCGCCCTCAGCATCGTCTGCCG
>JAPPPC010000161.1 GCA_028817685.1 Rhodospirillaceae bacterium | reverse complement strand
AAATCCTCCCTTATGAAAACACCTCAGGGTGTCCCAGGGGCGCTGATGTCAGACAATGTGACACTATCTAATCGGTCAAGTCGGGGCAATTAGTTGCCGCTGGAGATTCACGTATGCCCTGTCCTCGGGACCGACGCGATGCTTGACGACACGGAATTTGTCGCGGCGAATTTCTTCGAATTAGGAATAGGCGATCTCGGGTTGCGCGCGCAATTTCGAGCACGTCTTGAAGCGGTCGACGGGCCGCTCGCGATTTTGACGCATTCATCGGCGGTGGTTTGGGAACATTGCGTGATCGGCGCCGGTTTAACGGGCATGCTGCTGCGGCCTTCAGCACCGGTTCGATCGTAGGCAAGCATTGCTTGATCAATACCAGTGCATCTGCTGACCATCACCGAGTTCTGACGGACAGCGTCCAAATCGGCCCAGGCGCAATCCTTGCAAATAGTGTTCGCTGAGAATAAGACGTCTTTGTCGGAATCAGTGGGGCGATGCTGCCGAATGTGGCGATCGGTCGAAGCGCCGTGATCGAGGGATGGGAGTTCGGTCGCCAAGTACGTTAACGTTCTTGGCGCCTCCGCCTAGGTCGTAAGGTCGAAGAGATGAGTTTAAGAGGCGCGTATCGATCCACGTCGCGCGCTGAAGATACCGAAAAATATAGCCACTGCACAGGAAAGACAGATTACAAAGAAAAGTAGGCGGTCAGCGAATATCAGGTCCAGCGCCGCGGATCGATCACGTCGAGCGGTAGTGATCCGCAGATCGCCAAGGCTGCGTTCGCCGCATCTTGATCAGGCATACTTTCGAAGGCGGCGATATTGCGTGTCAACTGGGTTAGGTTCGCTACCCCGACAACGGCGGACTGGACGCCGGGCATTGACAGCACGGCGGCCAAGGCCAGGCTCGCCAGCGGGCAGCCGATTTCGGCGGCCAAGGCCTGCAACGCCGCGACGGCGGTCGCGGCTGGCGCGAGCGCCGCGGGAAGCTGGTCGACCGGCATAAGCAGGACGCCTTGCAGAAATACGCTGCGGGCGAAAACCGTAACACCGTGATCCGCGCACTTTTGTAACAATCCGTCTTTTTGAAATCGTTTGTCCAAGAGGCTCGCGGGAACCTGGACGACGGACAAGCCGTCGATTTGCAGGGCCTTGTCCAGCTGCTCCGGTTCGTAGACGGATACGCCGAAAGATCCGATCGCCCCTTCGGCGCACAGCGTGCGAAGGGCCTCGCCCACGGCTGGGTCGAGGATATCCTCGGGGTGATGGGCGAGATAGGCGTCAATACGCTCGCGCCCGAGCACCGCCAAACTGCGCTGGGCCGCGTTTCGCACGAAGGCGCCGGGCTCCGCATCGGTCACGGGAGAAAACTTGGAAACCAGCAAAGGCTGCGCGGTTTCGGCGATTGGATCAGCTAGCCACTGACCGAGAACCGTTTCGGCTTCGCCATAAGCTTGCGCCGTATCGAAACATGTGATGCCGGATCGACACGCCGTATCGAACATTTGTGTGCGTTGGGCAGGCGATGGCGGGTGCGTTTTTACCGCGTAGCCGTAGGGCATACCCAACTGCACCGTGCCGAGAGTGAGTTTCGAAAGGCGATCTTGGGGAAAGCTACCCATGGACCGATACTATAGTTTGATTCTCGCGGATTGTAGGATTTCGTCGGGCGGCGCTATGTGTATTGACTTGGGGTTCGGCATATGAAAAGAAGTCGCATCATCGGGCGGTCTGCGAAAAATTTCGGCTAACCCGAATAGCAGTAGCATTGCCGAATTGCGACGTTGTCAAGTTTCGTATCGCCGCGTTCTACAGCGACGGAATGAAATCGGTCCATGCCCCCCGAAATGCGAACCGGCAAACAAATCATGGAACAAGATTCGGCCGATCTGAAGCCGATACCATTATCCGTGCCTGATCTACGCGGAAACGAGCGCGCGTATCTTGCGCGCTGCGTGACCGACAACTGGGTATCGTCCGCCGGACCATTCGTTACCGAGTTCGAAACGAGGATTGCGACGCTGACCGCGCGCCGCCACGCCGTTTCAACCGTTAATGGGACCGCGGCATTGCAGCTTGCGTTGCGCGCGGCTGGCGTTGGCGATGGCGATTTGGTTGTTGTTCCCGATTGGACATTCGCCGCAACGGCGAACGCGGTGCTGCGCGCGGGCGGAATCCCATTTTTCGTCGACGTAGCGACGGATTCATTGACGCTTGATTCGGGTTTGGTCGCAACGGTGCTGGCGAACCCCTCCTACCAGGGGCGTGTCGCTGCCGTCATCCCGGTACATGCGGCCGGACATCCGCCGGATATGGACGTTTTGATAGAGATTTGCGGACGGTCGGAGATCCCACTGGTCGAGGACGCGGCCGGTGCGATCGGCGCCACTTATAAGGAACGGCCGGCGGGTGGGTTTGGCGATGCGTCGATTTTCAGTTTTAACGGGAACAAGATTGTCACCGCCGGCGGCGGCGGCATGGTGATGACGGACCGTGCGGACTGGGCCGAGCGCGCAAAGCATCTCAGCACGCAGGCGCGCCTTGGAGATGAGTACGAGCATGACGCCGTCGGTGATAATTTGCGCATGACAAATCTGAACGCCGCGGTGGGTCTGGCTCAGCTCGAGCGCTTAGACGAAATGCTCGCGGCGCGTTCGCGCATTGCCCGCCGGTATGATGCGGCAATCGCCGAGTGCGAAATGCTGGCGTCGCTACCGCGCGCGCCTTGGGCGGTCGGCAACGATTGGATGTACACATTGCAAACCGAGACCGTGGCTGATGCAAAGACCCTGCTTGCTCATTTCGCAGAGCGAAAAATTGGCGCGCGGTCCTTTTGGCGTTCGCTGTCCGCACAGCCGCCCTACGCCGAAATGCCGTCCCTGTTGAACGGCGTGTCGGCGGCGGTTTCGGGACGAACGGTTTCACTTCCGTGTAGCAGCAATCTGACCGAAGACGAGCAGGGCCGGGTCATCGAAGCGATTGCCGATTGGGCCAGCAGGGGGCCGACGAAACGATGATCGGGTCGCCGCTCATCATCGCCGAGGCAGGCGTTAATCATAACGGCGACCTGGCGCGCGCTCTGGCGTTGGTCGACGCTGCGGTCGACGCCGGCGCGGATGTTGTGAAGTTTCAAGCGTTTCGCGCCGAAGGACTGGTTACCGAAGATGCGGATACGGTTGCCTATCAGGCGTCCAACACGGGGCAGGACAATCAGGCTGAATTGCTGCGCGCACTCGAACTGTCGCAGGACGATTTTGAAACGATCGCGGCGCAATGTGCGAAGGTTGGTATCGAGTTCCTATGCACGCCGTTCGATGTCGCGATGACCGCCGACCTTGTCGCCATGGGCATGAAGCGCATTAAGGTGGCGTCCGGCGAGTTGACGAATCTTCCGGCGCTTCGTCATTTCGCAGCGTTCGACTTGCCGATCATACTGTCGACCGGTATGGCGACGTTGGCCGATGTCGGCGAGGCGCTCGAGGCTTTGGAAGAGGTCAAGGAAACGGTTACCTGTTTGCATTGCACGTCGCTTTATCCGGCGCCGATCGAAACGCTGAACCTGCGCGCCATGACGACGATGGCCGAGGCCTTCGATGTGCCGGTCGGCTATTCCGATCACAGTCTGGGCGACCACGCGGCGATCGCCGCCACCGCATTGGGAGCGAGCGTCATCGAGAAACATTTTACCCTCGACCGAACGCTGCCGGGGCCGGATCACATGGCGTCGCTGGAGCCGTCGGAATTGCGAACGATGGTCGCGCGTATTCGCGATACGGCGAAAGCGCTGGGCGACGGCGTGAAGCAACCCACCGACCAGGAGCGCGAAACGGCGGCGCTAGTTCGCAGGTCGTGGCATACGCGGCGCGCCGTGTCCGGCGGCAGCGTCATCGCGGCGGCGGACCTGGTCTTGAAGCGCCCGGCCGATGGGCTGCCGCCGGCGCAGTCGCCGGAGGGGCACCGATTGATTCATGACCTCGCGGCGGACAGGCCGGTCACGGCGGCGGATATCGAATGAGCCGCCTGCTGAGCGTATCGTCAAGCCGTGCGGACGTGGGAATTCTCATGCCGGTGTGGCGGGCGTTGGCGTCGAAACCGGATGTGGAGCTCCATCTTTTTCTCACCGGTATGCATCAGGCCGAAGGCGCGCCCGCCGTCGAAGGTTTGCCGGAGTCGGTCGCGGTGCATCGCGGCGGGGCCGATCTCGGCGGCGCGGAAGGCCGTG
>JAPPPC010000166.1 GCA_028817685.1 Rhodospirillaceae bacterium | reverse complement strand
GCCTCGAGATCGACATCGCGAACGAGGGCGATTTCAAGACCACCTTCGTCGGTGAGATCCCCGTCATCGTAACCCGCGACACGAACGGCGATGTCCACGCGATGGTCAATCGCTGCGCCCACAAAGGATCGCTTGTCTGTCTGCAGGAACGCGGCAACCGCGAGCATTTGACCTGTGTCTATCATTCCTGGACCTATGATCTCGACGGTCAGTTGAACGGCGTCGCCTTCCGCAACGGCATCCGCGGCAAGGGCGGCATGCCGAAGGATTTCGATCCGAAGAAGCACCGGCTGGAACCGCTTCGCGTCCAGGTCTATTGCGGCATGGTTTTCGGCACCTTTTCCGATGAGACCGTGCCGGTACCGGAGTTCCTCGGCGAGGACATGGACCATCATGTGCGCCGCAACCTGGGCCGCCCGCTGAAGCTGCTCGGCTTTCACAGCCAGGTGATGAAACACAATTGGAAGCTCTATGCGGAGAATGTGCGCGACTCCTACCACGCGACCCTGCTGCACACCTTCTACACCACCTTCAAGGTCAACCGGCTGGACATGGATGGCGGGATCAGGCTGTCGGACGATGGCTGGCACAGTATCAGCTACGCCAAGCGCGCGACCCTGGACGAAAGCGAGGAGTACGCCAATGCCAAGGTGCATTCCGCACAGTACGACTCGCAGCTCGAAGGGCCGGAAATGCTCGACGCCTGGCCGGAATTCGAGGACGGCATCACGCACAGCATCCAGGCAGTGTTCCCGAGCCTCGCCATCCAGCTCACCTTGAACTCCCTCGCCGTGCGCCATTTCGTTCCGCGCGGCATCGACCGGACGGAACTGTTCTGGATGTATCTGGGCTATGAGGACGACACCGAAGAGCAGACCCGCATGCGGACCAACCAGGGCAACTTGACCGGTGCCGGCGGCCTGGTGTCGCTGGAAGATGGCTGCATCAATGAATTCGTCGAACGCGGCACCCGCGGCAGCGCAGCGGATGCCGCAGAGTTCCTGGAGATGGGCGGCCTCGACGTGGCGCCGAGCGAAGGGTCACGGGCGACCGAAACCTCGATCCGAGGCTTCTGGCAGGGCTACCGCGACATCATGGGATTCGCCTGATGGCGGTCAGCACGGCAGGTATCGTGGAGATGGATGACGCCCTGTTGCGCGTCCATATCGAGGACATGTTCTCCGACTATGTCCACAGCATCGATGATGACCGGATCGAAGCCTGGCCGGAATATTTCACCGAGACCGGCTTCTATCAGATCATCTCGCGCGAAGGCTTTGAAGCGGGCCATGCAATCGGCGTCCTGCACTGCGACGGCAAGGGCATGATGAAGGACCGGGTCAAGGCGATGCGCGAGGCCAATATCTTCGAACCGCACCGCTACTGCCATGTCATGGAGCGTCCCAGGCTGCACCGCAATTCCGCCGACACCTACAGTGCGCGGACCAACTTCATCGTCAATCGCACCATGCAGAACGGCGATATGGAAACTTACGCCTGCGGGAAGTATCTCGATTCTATCGACGTGTCCGGCGAGGCACCGCGTTTCCGGCGCCGTATCGTGGTCCTGGATTCGCGCCGGATCGATATCCTGCTGGTCTACCCACTCTAGTTCGCGTCGTAGACCACGAAGCACTTGTTTGAGTTCTGTGAGTAGGACTCGATGAAGGCGTGATAGCTGGGCGTCGCGCGGCCGAGCGCTTCCATCGCCCCCATCAGGGCCCACCAATTGCGCATCTCCTGTTGGCCCCGGTCGTAAACCTGTTCGTTGGTGATACTACGCCAGAAGTCGAAGTCGCCGCGGCCCAGCGCGTCGTACATCGCCCGATCGTTTTCAACATCCGGATAGACGAAATCATGTTTTGGCGTCAGGAAGGCGTGCGACCAGCTCGACGATGCGATGAGGGCGACCCGTTCCGGCCGTTGCGACAGCACCCGTACCACCGCGGCACCGACTTCCATGCAGCGCTCGGGCGTCGGGCCGGGCGGATCCAGCTCGGCGTCGGGTAGATTGATCTTGCCGACCGGCGAAATGAAACCCTTGTTCACGATCACCCGCTCGCCATAGCAATTGATCTGAAACGGGATAATCGGATAGGGCCAGCCGCGGTCGCGGTCCCAGTCGAGGAACAAAACGGTGTTCAAAAAGGCGTGCGAGAGCGACGGAAAGTGCAGCGGCTGATAGGCGTAGGCGATGTCGACCTTCTCCGCGATCAATCCCCGGGCGATCGCCTTTGCCAGGTCACGGTTGCCTTGAAGGTTCAGCCTGGTGTCTTCCGGCTCGCCCCAGGCATTTGCCGACACATGTTCAAACGTCGATGACGAGGACCCAATGGGATCGACAACCGGCCGGTATGGATAGACGTCCATATCGTCATAGGCCAGCAAGCAAAACGCCGGAACGATATCTTCCTTAAAATTCTCGTACTGGTCGTCTCCCCAGATCAGCACAGCGTCGGGTTCGAATTCGTCGAGCGTCTCCCGGATCTTACGACACTCGGCGCCGAATGCTTCGCGATGCGCCCGCTGATAGGCCTCTCCCTGATCATCGGCAAGCTCCCGCCGCATCGCTTCGGGCCAGTTGCCGGGGTCCTTCGCCGTATCCGGCAGATCCGGGCGGTCGACCAGCCGAAACGCGATGCTCTTCTGGCCGGTCGGGCGGGCCATGAGCGGATAGTGGCTCATGCCCAGCCCCAGAATCTCCGCCATGTCCGCCCCTCTCGCGTTTTAGCCGTCCAACCGCCGGTACATCAGCGCCTCGTCATAATATACGCCGTCGACCTTCAGCGAGCGCGGTTCGATGCCATAGGTTTCGAACCCGCAGCGCTCATACAGGCGGCGCGCGCCATCATTCGCCGTCGCAACCGTGAGCAGGATCGACTCGAATTGCGCGGCGGCATCCGCGACCACAGCCTCCACCAGCATTTGTCCCACACCCCGGCCACGGGCGGTGTCGCGGACATACATCCCGAACAGGGTGGCCTTGTGCCGTTCCTTCAGGGATGTCGGCGCGAAATGCCCCGCTACGCCAAGTAATGTGTCGGCCTCGAACGCACCGAAGACGGTACTGTTGGTCAAGCGGTTTGCGAAGAAGTCGAGCGGCTGTTCGACCTCGGTTTCATAGGAAGCGCCGAATGCTTCCGGATGCAGCCGCAGCCCTTCCAACCGTACGGCGCGGTATGTTTCCGCATCATCGGAAGTAAGACGGCGAATCCCCAGCATCTCCCTTAGCCGTCCAGCAGCCCGATGATTTCGAGCTCCGGCGTCAACCCCGCGCCCGGATGATCCACCGCCCATTCGCTGAGTTGAAATTTCAGCCAATCGAATGCCTCGTCGACCGAGTCGCTGATATGGAACAGAGCCAGATCGTCGCGGTCGATCGTGCCGAATTCAGCCATCGGCTCGAACTCTATGATCTTCTCCCAATATTCCTTGCCGAACAGCAGGATCGGGAATTTGCGGCGGATCTTCTCGGTCTGTATCAGCGTTAGGATCTCGGTGAACTCGTCCAGGGTCCCGAACCCGCCCGGCATCACCACGGCCGCTTTCGCCAGATAGACCAACCAGAACTTCCGCATGAAGAAATAATGGAACTCAAAGGCCAGCCCGTCGGAGATGTACTCGTTCGGATACTGCTCGAAAGGCAGTGAAATATTCATACCGATGGTGCTGCCGCCGGCTTCGGATGCGCCGCGGTTCGCCGCTTCCATGATTCCCGGGCCACCGCCCGTCACAACGGAAAAACGTTGCCCAGGGTCACCGTTCGTGCCACCCAGATGGGCGGCCCATTGGGTCAATTTATGCGACAGTTCGCGCGCCGCTTCGTAGTAGCGCGACATATGGACTCCGCGTTCCGCCCGCTTGATTTGGTCCGCACTGGAATCCGGGGCCGCGCGCAGTTCGGACAATTGATGCTCCGCGTCGTCACGCGCCGGCGTGCGGGCGGACCCGAAGAACACCACGGTGTCCTTGATTCCCGCCGCCCGCAGACGTTTTTGCGGCTCCAAATACTCCGCCATGATGCGCAGAACGCGCCCTTCGCGGCTGTTGATAAAATCCGCACTCATATAGGCCTTTTCAGGCATGTGTCGTGGCATAGGCCTACGATCTCCTAATTTTTCCGTTCTGATATATGAACGGCAAAGGTGGCGTAAAGGTTACTGACGCTGCCGATGACCCGGTCAGTGAATAAATCGATCAACACCATAGCCTCAACGCACACACTCGTGGA
>JAPPPC010000383.1 GCA_028817685.1 Rhodospirillaceae bacterium | reverse complement strand
CGGACCGTTACGGCCCTTTCGAACTGGAACCGCCATTGGGAGAATCTAAAAGCGACGCGGCCGCCGCCGTCCTCGCCGATTCGATCGGCCGGTTCCACACGGCCTCGGATGCGATACCGGAAATGGGATTGGTGCACTGACGATGAGAATGGACGGCAAGACAATCGTGATAACCGGCGCTGCGTCCGGTATCGGTCAGGCGACCGCGATCAAAGCGATGTCGGAAGGTGCCCGGGTGGTCGGCGTCGACCTAAGCGGTGATGGCATGCCGGACGGTGTCGAGCCGATCCTGGGCGACGTGACGGACGACGATACGATCGCGCGCGCTATCGCAGCGGCCGGCGACATTCATGGCCTTGGCACCATCGCCGGCATCAGCGCCTCCGGCAACGCGATCGACGCGATCGATCCGGACCTGTGGGATCAGGTGTTTGCGGTGAACGTCAAAGCGACCTGGCGCTGGATGATCGCGGCCCTGCCGGCGATGCGCGCGCAGGGCGGCGGGTCGATCGTCGCTATCGCCTCGCAGCTCGCCTTCGGGGGCGGACGGATGAATGCCGCCTATATCGCCTCCAAAGGCGCGATCGTCAGCCTGGTAAAGACCGCCGCATTCGAACTGGCGCCGGACAATATCCGGGTCAATGCCGTCGCCCCAGGCGCCACCGATACGCCGATGATGCGCCGCAGCCAGTCACGCGCCGCAGACCCCGATGCGGCGCGGGAATATGCCCGCAAGCGTCACGCGCTGGGCCGCTTCGGCAAGCCGGAGGAGATCGCCAACGGCATCACCCACCTGCTTTCGGACGAAGCCAGCTTCACCACCGGCTCCGTCCTGACCATCGACGGTGGTTGGCGCGCCGCCTGACGGATACCAACCGCCTGGATTTAAGTACCCGCGCCGACGGCCTTCCAGTAGTTGGCGTTCAGATAATCGACGAACTTGTCATGGTGCTGTTGCAGGCACCCCTTGATCTCGGCAATGCCGCGGATTTCGACCGCGAACTGACAGAGATTCAGGGCGCCGCGCGCCATATCCTGTGCGGTGGCGGTGGCCTGCACGTCGGATCCGACGGCCCGCTGCCACAGGCTCTGCGCCACGTCGCCCTGCGGTTTTCCATTGGCATCGAGATCGTTGATCAGGCGGCTGGTCAACCGGGCCACGGCCATCCGGTTTATGTTGCTGTCGACGATCTGGCTGCCGACCGCGCGCAACGGTCCGGACGCAACGGCAAGGCCGGCTTCGTCATGCGGATTCGTATCGCCCGCCACGGGAACCGGCGCCAGGGTGACGTTGTCGCCAACCGCAACGGAGACCGAACGCAGCCCGCGTGCGGCCAGTACATCAGCATCGACCGAAATGCGGACAGCGACATGGGTGCGCAAGGAATGGAACTTCAGGAACGCCTTCGGGTCGAGGGGCACGGATGCCCCGTCCGTGGTGATCCCTGTGACCTGAACCGTGCCGGCATCCTGCAGCCGATACGCCGTCCCTTCGGGTGGCGAGGCGCGATCCTGCTGGAGACAGAAGGCGGAGAATTCCGCGCTGCACGCGCCGCCGTCGCAAATCAGTGGCGTGCTGCCATGGCTGGCGACCAACGCCAACGCCTGTGGCGCGGCGAGACCGAGTGACGGTGCAGCAAAAACCGCTGCCGCGATCGTCATGACGGTGAAACCTAGTCGGCGGATAACCCTTTGCATCTGACGTCTCCTAACCGTTGGAACTGTGAAACCTACCCCCGTGCTATGCGCTCTGCCGGAGCGCCTTTCTTCTGTGCCGGTAAAGCTTACAGGGATTCGCTGAATGCCGTCATCACAGTCCCGCGATCCATTCCAACGTGCCGTCGCGAATGGTAGTGATAAGGCATGACTGACACGCTCCGCCTCGCCCTCGTGACCGATATCCATCACGGCCCGACCCGCTACACCAAGCTGGGCGCGGAAGCCCTGCCACTCCTCGAATCGTTCCGCGACCAGGTCGCCGACGGCGATTTCGATTTGGTGGTCGATCTTGGTGACCGCATCACCAATGTCGATCGCGAAACCGACATGGAGTTGGAGAGGGAGGTCGAGGCGGTCTTCGCGCAGATCGACACGCCCCGGGCACACCTGCTGGGCAACCACGACCTGCATTATTTGAGCATCGAAGAGAACGAGTCGATCTGGGGCGGTTCACTCGCAAGCCAGAGTCTCGACCTCAAGGGCAATCACCTCGTCTTCTGGCAGCTTGACCTGTCCGGCAAGCTCGGTGAAGCGCCGCTACCGTCGCAGGCCGATCTCGACTGGCTGCGCGACGATCTGGCCAGCACGAGCCTGCCGGCGATCATCTTCACCCACGTCCCCCTGCACGGTGGCGCGATGATCGGAAATTTCTATTTCCACAACAACGTGTCGCCCTCCACCTTGCCGCACACCGCCGAGGCACGGCAGGTTATCGAGACGGCCGGTAACGTCGTCTTGTGTCTGGCCGGGCACGTGCATTGGAACGACAGCGCCACCATCGACGGCATCCGCTACCTGACCCTGCAATCGCTGACCGAGAGCTTCACGACCCAGGGTGAAGCATCCGCCGCCTGGGCGGAAATCGAGATCGACGACAGCGAGGTGCGCTGGCGCGCGCATGGCGGCGACCCGCTGCGTTTCGAAGCGCCGCTGCGCGGCCGCAATATGCGCTGGGTCCCGCCGCTGCCCCCCTTTTCCATCTTACGAGCGCAAGAAGCGATCACCGACGCCGACGCGCCGGTGCGCGGCGTCATCCTCGATATGGACGGGGTGCTGTATCGCGGCAGTGACCCGATCGACGGGTCGGCCGCGGCCGTGGCGACGCTTCGCGAGGCCGGGCTGAAGATCGTCTGTCTGACCAATAACGCCCGCCGCACGCCCGATGACTATGCGGCGAAGCTCGCCGGGTTCGGTATCGAGATCGATCCTTCGGATATCATCACGTCAGGCCAGGCTGTCGCCCACCATCTGACCAAGGAAACGCCGAGCCCGCGCGTGCATGTGGCCGGCAGCGACGCGCTGCGGCGTACCTTGCTGGCAGCCGGCGCGGTCGAAAGCGACGCACCGGACTATGTCGTCGCCGGCATCGATCTCGATATGACCCTGGCCGACTTGACCCCTGCCATCCGCCATATCGCGAACGGCGCGCAACTGATCGGCAGCAATGCCGACGCGGTCATCCCGACGGCGGACGGGCCGGAACCGGAAGCGGGCCCGGTCGTCGCCTTCCTGGAGGCCGCCAGCGGATGCAAGGCCGTCATGCTCGGCAAGCCGAAACCCGACATCTACGAACTGGCGTTGGAACGGCTCGGTCTCGACGCCGATGACGTCATCGCGGTTGGCGACACGTTCGAAACCGACATCGCCGGCGCCACGGCAGCGGGACTGCGCTCCATCCTGGTCGCTTCCGGCAATACGGCCGCCGGTGAGTCAGGTGACCCGGAACCGACGATGCGTTTTGCCGATTTGAAGGCCGCCGCGAAGTTCCTAAAGGCGCGGTAGCCGCCGGCCCTTTTCCGCCGCCATTGGCAGGGGCTGCGGCATCGGCACGTCGTTGATCTCCGCCAGCGGTTTGCCGAAATGCTTTTCGATCGCCGGCACGACCTTGGTCGTGAACTGCTCCATCGAATTCAGGATCGCGCTGTGCGGCACGTCGCCGACGGCGAAATAGATATTCATGTGCCGGGGCCGGTACAGCTCGATTTCCTGGCAAATCCGCTCGGCGACGGTCTCCGCATCGCCAACGAGGAGGTTCTGCATGATCTGTTCGAAGGATTCCTCGTTCTCGTCCGGCACTTCCTCGACCATATAGTCGTCGACCATCGTCTCGCGCCGGTTCCGCAGCGCATTGGCGAGGCGCTTCTGGAAGCGCGCGCCGTCGACATAGCGCTCGATGACCGCTTTGTCGTCGCTAACGCAGGCGAACCGCAGCACGCCCAGTGGAATGGACGCCGGATCCTTGCCTTCTTCGATGTAGCACTGCTCGACCTGGTCGCGCTGCTGACGGAGCGCATCCGCACCGCCGATGCCGCCGGAGACGAACGGGATATAGCCGTCGCGCGCGCACCGTCGGTGGCTGTTCGGGTCCCGGCCGGCAATCCAGATCGGCGGACGCGGCGACTGCACCGGGCGCATATTGATCGCGGTCTGCGGCTGCTGGAAATATTCGCCGTCATAGCTGAAGACCGGCTCGCGCAGGCCGGACTCGATCATGTCCAGCATCTCGTTAAACA
>JAPPPC010000535.1 GCA_028817685.1 Rhodospirillaceae bacterium | reverse complement strand
AGCAGGAACCCGATTCGTAGCTTAAGTCACTGTCCGGTTTCCGGGGAGCACCTCAGACCGCTGCTCCGTAAACGGTGTCGAGATCAACTTCGTGCAGGGCGGCGAGGGGCCGGTGGTTTTGCTGCTGCACGGCTACCCGCAGACGCATGTGCTGTGGCACAAGGTGGCGCCGCAGCTTGTTGGCGACTACCGGATCGTCGCGCCTGACATGCGCGGCTATGGCGACAGCAGCAAACCCGCCGCCGCGCCCGGCGACCATACTGTCTACTGCAAGCGGACCATGGCGCAGGACATCGTCGCGCTGATGGACGAGCTGGACATCGAGACTTGGCATGTGGTCGGGCACGACCGCGGTGTGCGGGTCGGGCAGCGCATGGCGCTGGACAATCCGGACCGGATACGCAGCCTCACCTCGCTCGACGTGGTGCCGACGCAGCAGGTGTTCGAGAACATGGACGCGTCGATGGCGATGGCGTTCTTCCACTGGGTGCTGATGCGCCAGCCCCATCCGGTGCCGGAGACAATGATCGGCAACAGCGTCGAGTTCTATTTCGATTTCCTGATGGAAACCTGGTGCGCCACCGAGGGCGCGCTGACCGACGAAGCGATGGCGGAGTACCGCCGCTGCTTCTGCAATCAGGAAGCCGTCAACGCCTCCGTTGCGGAATACCGCAGTTCCGAACTCGACCTACAGCATGACGAGGCCGACCGGGACACCAAGCTCGCCTGTCCCGTCATGGTGCTGTGGGGCGGCAACACGGCAAAACGCCCTGGCTGGCAGACCGGGGACCGGATGACGGTGCTCGACGCCTGGGCCTTGCGGGCGGAAAATGTTCGCGGCAAGGCGCTCGATTGCGCCCATTTCGTGCCGGAGGAACGGCCGGACGAGGTGGTCGCCGAACTCCGCGCCTTCTTCGCGGATATCGGTTAGGAGGGAGATCATGCTGGACAACCCGAGCGTACAGGTCACCGCGATCGTCGAGGCCGTTGTCGGCCGCATTTCGGGCCTCGACCTTTCGGCTGGCGCGGATGCGGAGACCGCGGCCTTTCTGAACCGCACCCATGCCGACTACCCGGTTCTTGCCATCTAAGGGCAGTCGCTCGACCCGGACAGCTTCAAGGGTTTCGGCCGCGTCTTCGGCGCATTCGAGATCGACCATCACGTCACCCAGTTCGCGGTCGATGGCCATCCGGAGCTGGTCTACATGACAAACCGCACCGCCGACGGCAAGCCGGACCCGGGCTCCGCCGAACGCGGCGCCGCCTGGCACACCGACAGCACCTTCAAGGCGCACCCCTGCACGCACACGGTCATGTACGCGATGGAAATGCCGTCCCAGGGCGCCGGCACCCTGTTCGCCGACATGTACCGCGCCTACGAAACCCTGCCGCAGGACATCAAGACCGCGATCGACGGCCGCGAGGGCAAGCACAAATTCTCCGCCGGGCCCGCCGAAGGCGGCGTTATCCCGATGACCGAGGAACAGGACGAGATGCACCCGCCGGTGATCCATCCCATGGTGCGCACCCATCCGGTGACCGGGCGCAAGGCGCTCTACGTCAATCCGCTGCATGTCTATGGCATCGTCGACATGCCGCAGCGCGAGGCCGCGCCGCTGCTCGACCGGATCTTCGCGCACGCGCTGAAGCCCGAATTTCAGCATTGCTACAGCTACCGGGTCGGCGACCTCGTGATCTGGGATCAGCGCTGCACCTGGCACAAGGCGGAGGCCGCCTATTCGATGGACGAGGCCCGCCTGTTGATGCGCGCCAAGATCAGCGCCGCCGCCTGACCGTGGAGGACGACACAGAACAGGACTTGAGGCGCCGGCGCGCGGCCGCCGCGGAGATGGGTGGCGCGGCGCGGATCGAAAAAGCGCATGCGGCCGGCAAGCTGACCGCGCGCGAACGACTCGACCTGCTGCTCGACCCGGATTCCTTCGTCGAAATCGGCCAGCTGGCGCACAGCCAGCATGACAATCTGCGCGACCGTACGCCGGCGGACGGCATGCTGGCCGGCTCCGGCACGATCGACGGCCGCACGGTCTATGTCACCGCCGATGACGGCACGGTGCTGGCGGGCACGCGCGGCCGCGTCGCGGAGGTCAAGAACAAGCGCGTGCGCGATCTCGCCTTGCGGCATGAAAAACCCTTCATCGCGCTGATGGAGGCCGGTGCCGCACGGGTGCAGGAAACCTACGGCGCGACGGCTGCCGGGCTCGGCTATCGCTTCGCCGACCACTTCCGCATGTCGGGCCGGGTGCCGCAGGTGGGCGCCGCGCTCGGCCCCTGCTTCGGCGGTCCCTCCTTCACCGCCGCGCAGTCGGACTTCGTGCCGATCGTGCAGGGCACCGGCTTCATCGGCATGTCGGGCGCGCCGGTCGTCAAGGTCGGCATCGGGCTCGACGTCGACAATGAGGAGATCGGCGGCAGCGAGATGGCGGCGATCGAAACCGGGCAGGCCGGCTATCTGGCCGAGACGGAGGCGGACTGCATGGCCGCCATCCGTACCTTCCTGTCCTACCTGCCTTCGAACTGCAACGAAGCGCCGCCGCGCGCCGCACCGCAACCGGCTCCGGCCGATAGCGCGGAGGGGCGTGAGGCGGTCACGCGGTTGGTGCCGGAGAACCATCGGCGCGCCTACGACATGCACAAGCTGATCGCGCTGTTGGTCGATGGCGGCGAAAGCTTCGAGTTGAAACGCGATCACGCACGCAGCCTGATCACCACCCTCGCGCGGATGGACGGCCATCCGGTCGGCATCCTGGCCAACCAGCCGCTGCGCCAGGCCGGCACCATCGACGAGAAGGGCGCGGCCAAGGCGCGGCAGTTCATCGATCTCTGCGACGCGTTCCATATCCCGATCATCTCGCTCATGGACTGCCCGGGATTCCTGGTCGGGCCGGAGATCGAGAAACAGCGCATGGTCAGCCTGACCGGCCACCTGTTGAATTCGATCATCGGCGCGTCGGTGCCGCTGGTGACCGTCGTGCTGCGCAAGGCCATCGGCCTCGCCTATATCGCGCTTGGCGGCCGGGCGGTTGAGCCGGACCTACTGGTCGCCTGGCCGACCGCGCGCTTCGACGTGATGGGACCGGAAGCGGGGATCGAGCTGGTGCATGGCCGCGACATCGCCGCCGCCGACGATCCCGACGCCGCACGCGACGAAATCCGCAAACGGATCGAGGCGGAATCGAGCGCCTACGCAACAGCGGGGATGGGGTTGATCGACGACGTCATCGCCCCGGCGGAAACCAGGGCGCGCATCCTGGAGGCGCTCGAGCGCTGCCGGGCGAGCCAGCGCTTCGCCTTCAAGCACCGCATCGATCCTTAAATCGAATTTAAGCGACCCCGACCAACCGTTTAACCGCCTCGATGATCGCCGTCGGATCGCCCTTGTTCTGCCCGGCTATATCGTGCCCGCTGCCGTGTGCGACGGAGGAGAACAGGATCGGGCTGCCGATCGACAGGCCCGCCGTGCGCCGCGGCGCCAGCAGTTTGGCCGGAATATGGCCCTGGTCGTGCAGCATGACGATGAAGGCATCGATGCCCTTGCGTTCCAGCATCGTATCCGCGCCGACGGGCCCCTCCACATCGACGCCGTCGGCACGCGCATCATCGATGGCGGGGGCGATGATCTCGCCATCCTCTTCGCCGAACAGCCCGTTCTCGCCGGCATGCGGGTTGAGGCCTCCGACGACGATCTTCGGCGCGCTGCCGGTCATGCGCACCAGACTGTCATGCACGGCCTTGATGACGCCGCGCACCCGCTCATAGGTGATCAGCTCGACCGAGCGGCGGACGCTGGCATGCAGGGTGCAGTGGGCGATCCGCATCTCGTCGAAGCACAGCATGAGGAAGACGTCTTCCGGCGCGAGGCCCGTTTCGCGCGCGACGAAGGTGGGGTAGCCGTCGAATTCGACGCCGGCCGCGGCGATCGCCTTCTGGTTCTGCGGCGCGGCGACGACGGCGGCGACCTGTCCATCGAGCGCCGCCTTGATCGCCGCCGACGCGCTGTCCAGCGACGCGAGCCCGTTCTGCGCATTGACCGCGCTCATCTCGAAGGGCACGTCACCGAACTGGTCGCGGGCGCAGAGCTTCGGCGACGGGCTGTCCCAATCGAACCCGTCCGGGCTGTCACCGGTTTCAAACGACGCGGCCATGCCGCAGGCCTGTGCATGCAGCGCGAGCGCGGTGGGATCGCCGTACAGGATCGGGCGACAGATCGCCAGCAGGT
>JAPPPC010000613.1 GCA_028817685.1 Rhodospirillaceae bacterium | reverse complement strand
GAGCCATCCACACATGGGCTAATCTGTCCATACGCTGCGATGGGGTATGGTTAACAATTTTTAGAACCACCCGTTCCTCAACGTTATCAAACGCTTCCAACTATCTGCTTGGCGGCCCGACGTCCGGCAATCGCCGGGGACCCATGGCGCCAAGGCGCTTCTCCATCTGAACCGGTGTCTATCGGCAAAATCGAAACAAATCCGCCATTTCGTGTTCGTTCACACCGATTCGGCGTGTATAGCCTCGTTTTTCCGCTACCGTAGATCGATGAGGCGGGTAACCGCTTAGCCACTGCCGCCGATGTAACCGGCAATGGTCTGCGCCATCTTCTTCGGATCGGTCGCGCCTCGAAACATGGTCAAAAACGACCCATCCCGCCCCATTAGATAGACATAACCGGTATGATCGACGAGGTAGTCTTCGTCGTCGGGGCCGGTTTTCGCACGCGCGTGATACACCCGGTAGGCGGTCGCCGCCTTCTCGATTTCCGGTCGTGGCCCGGTCAGGCCAACCAATCGGTCATGGAAATTTTCCACATATTCGGCGAGGAATGCGACGGTGTCCCGTTCCGGATCGACCGTGATGAAAATCGGTTGCACCTCCGCCGACTTGCCTCCCATTTCGTCGAGGGCAACAGCGATATTTTGCAGTTCGGTCGGGCAGATATCCGGGCAAAAACCATAGCCGAAATAGACAAGCATCAGCTTGCCGCGATAATCCGTATCGGTCACGGACTGACCCTTGTGATCGGTCAGGGCGAACGGGCCGCCGATCGAAATCTGCCCGGCAACGGCGAGGCTGGCACTGCTGCCGACCGTCGCGACCGGCACGGGGCGGGTGACCTGCCACGCCACATAGGCCGCGAGTGCGATCGCCGCGAGCGCGGCAAGCATCGCACCGATCAGGGGATAGGAAGGCCTCGAGATCATGGTCGGATTACTTGTGTCAGCGTACCGGTAATGTCCCTGACAGACATAAACCCCATGCGGGCATTATCGAGTGGACATATCGCCGCACAGCCCTGCAATCACGAGAACTTGAACTGCCACGATAGGGCCGCGGCATCGCCTCATTCGCGCCATATGTCCATGAAAATCTGGCATTGGCTGTAAAATCGGCTTATTTGGGGAATATGCGCGCAGATTATGACAGCGCGCCGAAAAGGAGGTCTCATGCGCAGAACGATCGCGCTGGTCGATGACGACCAAAACATTCTGACATCCGTATCCATTGCGCTGGAGACCGAGGGCTACCGCGTCAAGACCTATAAGGATGGGGAAGAAGCCCTTCGCGGTATCGGGCAGCAACCCGTCGATATGGCGATCCTCGACATCAAAATGCCCCGTATGGACGGCATGGAGCTGTTGCAGAATCTGCGGCAGACGAGCCAATTGCCGATCATTTTCCTGACATCGAAGGATGACGAGATTGACGAATTGCTCGGATTCCGCATGGGTGCCGACGACTATATCAAGAAACCCTTCTCGCAGCGGCTGTTGATCGAGCGGATCAGGGCGCTGATGCGGCGCGTGGAGGCCACAGGCGACACCCCCACCGGAAAACAAGAGGAAAAGCTGGTTCGCGGCGACCTGGTGCTCGACCCGGAGCGGCATTTGTGCACCTGGCAGGGAAAGCCCGTGCAATTGACCGTTACCGAATTTCTGCTGTTGCGTGCCCTCGCGCAGTATCCCGGACATGTGAAAAACCGCGATCAGCTGATGGACGCCGCTTACGGCGAAAGTATCTATGTCGACGACCGAACGATCGACAGCCACATCAAGCGGCTGCGCAAGAAATTCCGCGAGATAGACGGCGAGTTCGGTGAGATTGAGACACTCTACGGTGTCGGATACCGGTATCGGGACGGCTAATCGAGACGGTCGAAGCCGCACTTTTAGTCGCGCCCGCCCGGCAATCGGACGTTAAACTCGTGGGGATATGACGGCACCGAAAGACGGTAATCTGGAACACAAAGAACCGCAGAGCGACGCCGGCGGCGCATCGCCTGAGCGGCCCCGCCGCCTTATCTTCTCGCCATTAACCCGGCGGATTTTGGCGATCAATATCCTGGCGTTGGCGATACCCGTCGGCGGCCTGCTGTATCTCGGCCCCTACCGGGACGGTCTCATCGAAACGGAGCTCGAAGCCCTCCGCACGCAGACGGATATCTTCGCCGGCGCACTGGGCGAAGGTGCAATCCAGACCGAGCCAAGCGGCCGGCAGCTTCTGAACGTCAATCACGCACGGGATATGATCCGGCGCTTGACGGCGGCTGCCAGCGTACGAGCACGGCTGTTCCTGAATTCGGGCGAGATCATCGCGGATAGCCGTCACCTCGGCGACCGCGGCCGGCTCGTACGCGTCCTCTCTCTACCACCCCCTGAAGACGTCACGACAATCGAGCAGTTTGCAGGGATGATCGACTGGCTGCTTGAACGCATGCATGCGCGTACGGACCTGGAAACCTATCGCGAAGCGCAGCAGCAAACCATTTCAGATTACCCCGAAACCCGACTGGCGTTGGCCGGCGAGGTTACCGGCGTGGCCCGCCACGATGGCAGCGGCGGCTATGTGCTTTCCGTTGCGATGCCGGTGCAACGCTATCGCCAAGTGATCGGCGTCATCATGCTGTCGGAGAGCGGGTCGGATATTCAAGAAGCCGTGCGAGACGTTCGATTCGTGGTGCTGCGGATATTCGCCGGCGCCTTGGTCATCACGGTCCTGCTTTCGTTCTACCTTGCCGGCACCATTGCGCGGCCGGTTCACCGGCTGGCAGAGGCGGCGGCAAGGGTCCGGCGCGGCAGCGGCGCCGAGGTTGTCGAGATTCCCGATATGACCCATCGTGGCGACGAAATCGGCGACCTGTCCGGTGCGCTTCGGGCGATGACCAGCGCGCTCTACCAGCGCCTCGACGCCATCGGGCGTTTCGCCGCCGACGTCAGCCATGAAATCAAAAACCCGCTGACGAGCTTACGCAGCGCGGTCGAAACGGCATCCCGCGTGGACGATCCCGAGCAGCAGAAGCGGCTGATGTCGATCATTCTAGACGACGTCCAGCGTCTTGACCGGCTCATCAGCGATATTTCCGATTACTCGCGGCTCGACGCCGAACTCAGCCGCGAACTTCGGGAAACCGTCAACATACGCGACATGCTGCACATGCTGGCAGAGCTGCACAGCACCGGCAGCGCGCAGCCGAAAATTGAAATCGACGCGCCGAACGACCTGGATTTAACGGTGCCCGCGCTTGAAAGCCGCCTGGCGCAGGTATTCCGCAACCTGATCGGCAATGCCATGAGTTTCAGCCCGCCAGAGGGCGTTATACGGCTTGGCGCCAGTCGGGACCGCAACACCATCACGATCACCGTGTCTGACGACGGGCCCGGGATACCGCCAGGTAAGCTTGCGGCGATTTTCGATCGATTCTACACGGAGCGGCCGGCTGGCGAGAAATTCGGCACCCATTCGGGGCTCGGCTTGTCGATCTCCAAACAGATCATCGAAGCGCATGGCGGTACGATCCGGGCGGAGAACCGATTGAATGCGGAGGGGCGGGTCGTCGGCGCACGGTTCGTCATCACGTTACCGGCGCATTAGGCTTTGTGGACAACAGGCCGGCACGGTTTGTGGAAAGCGGGTACATCCTCGATCGTACCGTTAGATCAACGCGTTACCATGGCACAGTATGGGGACAAGCCTTGCAAATACTTGCGCTTGTCGGGATATATTAAGGTGCTGTTTCTAAACCATATTTCCTGGTAAGCTGACCTGTGGGCAGGAGTCACGGACGATGAACGAACAGTCAGCGCAAATCGCCACGGCAGCAGTGGAAACAGGCCACGCCACAGGTGTTTTGCCTTCGCAGTCGATTCGCGAATTGATCGAACAGGGCAACATCCGGGCGGAAAACGCCATCGAAGACGCCCAGATCCAACCCGCCAGCCTCGACCTGCGACTTGGTACCGTCGCCCATCGCGTTCAGGCCAGCTTCCTACCCGGCGAAGGGGCGACCGTACAGGACAAGATCGCGCAATTCGGCCTGCACGCCCTCGACATCACGGACGGCGCCGTCCTTGAAACCGGTTGCGTCTACATCGTGCCGTTGCAGGAATCCCTCGATCTCGAGAGCCGTCTCGCCGCCAGCGCCAACCCGAAGAGTTCGACCCGCAGACTTGATATTTTTACGCGCTTGATCACCGACAACGGTGTCGAGTTCGATCGCGTGAGATGCGTCTATAAG
>JAPPPC010000351.1:12763-15997 GCA_028817685.1 Rhodospirillaceae bacterium | reverse complement strand
CGGTATGGATGCCGCCGATATCGGGACGCACCTGGCCGCCGAAATAAAGGTCACTGCCGATCTCGTTATGCTGTTCGGACTTGGGCACCATCTCCGCGCCGAGATCCAGATGCTTGTTCATCAAATCGGCTTCGCGGCCCAGATTGTCGTAATGCTTCGGCCGCATCGCGCCGGTGAACCGGCCGACCAGCTTCCAGTCGCAGTCGATTTTCTCCGCCTCGATGAACCGGGCGAGATCGCGCCGCGCTTCCATGCCCTCCAGATGGATCTGCTTCGCGCGCTCCAGCCCGTACGCCTTGATCATGCCGCCGAAGCCGAGCCGTAGATTCCCGCTCGCGATGCCGCCATTGCGGCTCGACGCTCCTTCGCCCGGCCGGTCCTTCTCCAGCACCACCACATCGCGCCCGGCCCGCGCCAGGGTCAGCGCCGCGCTGAGCCCCGTGAACCCGGCACCGACGATCACCACGTCCGCTCTCGCTGGCAGCTCGGTCGGCTCGGTCTCGGGCCGCGGCGCGGCCTCCCACCAATAGGGATCGGGTTTCACTGTCACGGCCATGGCTGCTTCCTCCCATTTGCTGGAGGGAACAGTGCCACGAGTTGAGGGGAGGCGGCAATCGGTCTGCGGAAATGATATCGTGTGCTTGATATGAACAGTGGCCCTGACGGGGCGAGGGAGAAACACCAGCATGAAGATCACCAAGGTCGAAGCCCGCCGCCACAGCGGCGATGCGGAAGCCGCCTATGTGGCGGAAATCGTCATCGTGAGCGTGCACACGGACGAGGACATCGTGGGCACGGGCTTCGCCAGTGCGCCGCCGGGCGCGGGTGTGCTGTTCCAGCAGATCATCGAGAACGTGCTGGCGCCGAAGATCGTCGGATCGGATCCGCAGCTCACGTCCGACCTGTGGGACCGGATGTATCACGAGGCGATCCCGCGGCGCGGCGGCGAGGGCATCGTACGGATCTGCATCTCGGCACTCGACATGGCGCTGTGGGACATCAAGGGCAAGGCCGCGGGGGTGCCGGTCGCGACCTTGCTGGGCGGTCACCGCGACCTGATCCCGAGTTATGCGAACTGCGCCCATCACATGGCGCCGGAGGAACTGGCGGACAGGGCCGCCTCGTACGTCGCGATGGGGCACAAGGCGCTGAAGATCCGCGGCACGCGCGGTTACGTCACGCCGGACGAAGCCTTCGACCGGGTGCGCCATGTGCGCGAAGCGATCGGGCCGGACATCCGCCTGATGGTCGACGTCAACGGCAGTTGGGACGTGGACACCGCGATCCAGCAACTAAAGCGCTGGGAGCCCTACGACATCTATTGGCTGGAGGAACCGGTGCCGCCCGCCGATATCCCCGGCTATGCCCGCGTCCGCGCGCGGGCCGGCGACACCTATATCGTCGGCGGTGAACAGCATGCCGGGCTGCTGGAGTTCCGGACCCTGATCGAGCAGGGGCAGGTCGATATCGTGCAGCCGAACGCGGCGGTCACCGGCGGCATCACGGATTGGCTGCGCATCCACGCCTTCGCCACCGCCAATTGCGTGCCGATTTCGCCCTGGGATCTGCAGATGGTGCATATCCACATGGCGGCCGGCCTGCCAAATGTGCAGTGGATCGAGTATTTCATGGCCGACAATGCACTGCTGGAATTCCAGACGAAACTGTTCGCCGGGCCGGTCGTCGAAGAGGTGGTTACGGAAGAGGGCGTGTTCATGCGTGCGCCGCAGGACCCCGGGCTCGGCCTCGCGCTCGATCCCGAGGTCGCCGACCAGTCGCTCGTGGAAGGTTAGCTCACATCGAAGGCGGGTCGGCGGCGATGACCTCTTCGGCGAGGCTGTTGTCGACGCAGGTCTCGTAGGCGGCACCCACCGTAAACAGGCCGCCTGAGTGGCCGCTCGCCTGCAGCCGGTCGAATCCGTCGCGCGGTAGGATCGGGTTCACGCCCCATAATCCGAGCGACCGGTAGCGCGCGATGCACGCGGTCAGCATTTCCTGCGGCATGTCGGGAAAGAAGTCCGCGATCGTGGCGGCGACGTCCGCATCTGCCGTCGCGTGCAGCCATTTCTGCGTCCGATAGATGGCGCGCGTCATCTGCAGCAACGTGTCGCGCTGGGCGTCCAGGGTTGGCTGCAGGGTGCTGAGCGTCGTGTAGCTGGTGGCACCGCGTGTCGCGGCGGCGTACCAGATATGGCCCGCGCCGTCCGCGACCAGCTGCTCCGGGAAAGGCTGAAAGACTTGGATGACGTCGATCTCGCCGGCCCGCAGAGCGGCATCGTTCTCCGCCATCGTGTTCCCCAGGACCCGGGTCACCTGGTCGGGGTCGAGATCGGCGCGGCGCAGATCCTCCTGCAGGCAGAGCCAGGGCGTGTTCACCTCCGACACGGTCGCCAGGCGGATGTCCATCAAATCCGCCATTTTGAAATTCGGTTTGGGCTCGCGCCCGACCAGAAAGAAGGGGTCGCGGGTGACCACTTCGCAGAAGCTGACAACGGCGCAATCCGGCTGCTGGTCATAGGTGTACTGGATGCGCATCGGCCCGCCCCAGGTGACGTCCGTGTCGCCGGCGATCAGGCCGCTGACCGTGACGTCGGCGCCCGAGGTCACCGTGTTCACATCGACGCCTTCCGCCCCGTAGGCGCCGAGCGCGTGGGCGGCGTAGAACGGCGTGTAGAACACCGCGCGAAAGGGTTCGAACAGGGTCAGGGCCATCGGGCATGTCCTCCGGAATAAACGCGAGACGGTCTCCGGAGTATGGCATCCCGAGCGGGGCCAGCGCGAGATCAGCCTTTCAGCAGACGCTCGGCGGCCCGCGCGGTTTCGTCCGGGTCGAACTTCCAGTTCTGGATCATATGCCGGGGATGCAGCCGCGCGTTCAGGTAATTGAAGTGCGCCCAAAAGCCCCGGTTGAGCGTATTGATGCTATCGGTCACCTGGTTGATCTCGATGGCGACCAACGCCGCCGGCGCGATCTCGTCGCCGCAGAAACTGCAGATCTGTGGAACTTCCGATTGCGGGCCTGCGGCGGGCGGATCGTAAGGCAGGTCCGGGTTGAGCCGGTCGATCAGCGAGGTAATCGCGAGATTGAAGGGCGCGGGGTCGTCTTCCGCCCACAGATCGGCCAATTCGGACCAACTCAGAACCCCCGAAAGGGCCTCTCTGGCGGATTCGACCAGTTCCGGTTCCGGTGGGCCGAAGACCTTTAACGTCGAGGACTAAGCGTCGGGCATGTCG
>JAPPPC010000351.1:0-12753 GCA_028817685.1 Rhodospirillaceae bacterium | reverse complement strand
CGGCAACCACCGTCTGCGCCTTGACGGCATCGACCGGTTCGTCGGCGTCTTCGGGCAGGCTGTCGAACAGGGCGGCGAGATCTTCCGAAGTCGCGAATTCCGCCACGGCGTCCAAGGCGGCGTCGTTTTCGAATCCGCCCGGTCCCCAAGTTCCCATGCTGTGATCCTCACGACACCGACACGATAAAGCTTACGAAGCGGACAACGGCCGCTGAACGCAAACGGCGCAACGCCATGCGGATCAGATCATGAAATCCTTAACCGAATCTTCCGTCGACTGGTGAGGGCCGATTGACGTTGCTCGGGCACGCCTTATGATTTTGATAATGCCCCCTGGGAACAAGATAACGCCATGAACGCCCCTTCCGCCTCTGGCATACCCCTGATCGACCTGGCTCCCTTGGCCGACGGTGGAATCGCGGGCGCACGGGCGATCGCGCCGTCGCTGCAAACGGCGCTGGAGGAAATCGGATTCCTCATCATCACCAACCACGGCGTACCGCAGGATTTGATCGACGCGACCTTCGCGGAGGCGCGCCGGTTCCACGACCAGAGCCTGGAAGACAAGCTGGCCGTGCGGATGAACGAAGACAATAACGGCTACATGGCGATGGCCCGCTACAATGTGCGCACTTCGCGGGTCAGCGAAGAGACCGCACTGCCGGATATGAACGAAGCCTTTTTCATCAAGCGTGAACGCGCTGCGGACCATCCGCTGGTTCGCGCGGGCTGGCGTTTTACAGGGCGGAACGAATGGCCGGCCGACCTGCCCGGCTTCCGCGAGACCCTGCTGGCCTATACGGAGGCGGTCGATGCGTTGGGCCGGCGCCTACTGCCGGCTATCGCCCTCGCGCTGGAATTGCCGCCCGAAACGTTCGACGCGGCTTTCGAGGAAAGTCATTTCTCATTTCGTCTCTCGCACTATCCGCCGGTGCCGCAACAGGACCGGCAGTACGGCATCGCGCCGCACACGGACGCCAATTTCATGACCTTCCTGGCGCAATCGGATGTACCCGGCCTGCAGATCCAGACAGGTTCGGACGCGTGGTGCGACGTGCCCTATGTGCCCGGCAGCTTCGTCGTGAACACAGGTGACATGCTGCACCGTTGGACCAACGGCCGGTTCTGCTCGACCGCGCACCGGGCGTTGCCGCCGCAGGACGGTCATCGGTACGCCATTCCCTATTTCTTGGGACCACAACTCGACGCGATGATCGAATGCCTCCCGACCTGCCACAGCGCCTCGAACCCGCCCAAGTTTCCGCCAATTACCTATGCCGACTACGTCGCCTGGTGGTACGACGCGAACTACCCGGTGGCGGATCAGGAAGATATTCGGGCTGAAGCGTAATGCCGAGAGCGCGGAACAACGAGCATGGTGTGATCTTCGAGTTCATCTCGATCGGCGCCTATGTCAAAGTCTCGGCCATCGACACGCGGACCGGCACCGAAGTCTCGATCGTCGGCGATCCGCGCCGCGGCGAGGTGGCGCTGCGCCGCGTCGCGATGCGCAAGCTGGAACGGGCGCTGGAAAAGAACGCGCCCGCGGGGCAGCGCGGCCGGCTGGTCTAACCGGTCTTGACCTCGAACCGGTGGTCGTCGTCGCGCGCCATCTGGTTCACCAGATCGATCTCCCAGGCGAGATAGGCGCGCATCGCTTTCTCCACATCGCCGTCGGGCGCCTCGCGGGCCTTCAGCCTGATGTCGTCGGGCGCGCTGGCCAGGCGCTCGGCGCCGCTTTCCAAGGGCAGTCCCGCCGCCGTCCAGGCCGCGGTGCCGCCGGACAGGGCGCGGGCATTGCCGCCCTGGTCGCGCGCGGCCAAGCCGGCGAGCGTGCCGTCGGGCGAGGTGAAGATGACCGTATCCGTGGCGGGCAATTGCGCCATCGCGTCGTCCAGGCGGGCGCGGATGGCGTACCAGGCGCCGGGAATATGGCCTTGCCGGAAGCGCTTGCTGTCCGCCAAATCGACGATCTGGGCCTTGCCGTCGTCCAGCAACTGCTGCGTTTCCGCAATTTCAATCGATGGGATGGAGGCCGCCTCGTAGCCCAGGATGGCGGGACGGAACGGTCCCCGTTCCAAATCACCGCGCGCCGGGTCGACAGTGAGGACCGCCGTGTCCTGCCAGCCCATCTGGAGTAGCCATGACGCGGTGACGGTCGCGCGCACGCCGTCATTGTCGACCAGCACGACCCGCCCGCCCCAGGCGCCGAGAAAGGTGTCGGTTTCCTGTACCAGCTGTCCGCCGGGCGCGGACCGGGCACCGGGCAGGTGCCCGGCCTCGTATTCTTCGGGCGTCCGGACGTCCAGGACGTAAAGGTTTCTGGTATCCGCCTCGGCTTGCCACGCGGCCAGGCCGGCTTCGTCGATGGTCCTGATGTCGAACCGTTCGGCGATCGCCGCCGCCGCCGCCCGCGCACGCTCCAGACCGGCGGGCGTGATTTCCGGATGGCGCCGCGTCGCGCCTTCGACGACGTCGTAGCCATAGAGGTGCCAATCCTGGGTACCGTTCTTGAGCGAGACCACCTTGTTGGGGACGCCGGCATTGATCAGCGCCTGCGCCCCGATGATGCTGCGGGTCCGGCCGCCGCAATTGACCACGACCATCGTGTCCGGCGAGGGCATCAAGTCGGCGAAACGGTAGACCAGTTCCGCGCCGGGAACGCTGACGGCGCCGGGGATGCTGTTGCCGTGAAATTCCTCATAGGTGCGGGTGTCGTAGATCGCGATATCCGCGCCGTCGTCGATCAGCGCTTTCAGCTCGTCTGCCGAGATATGCGGCGTTTCGGCTTCGTGCTCGACCACTTCTGCGAAGGCCTTGCTGGGCACATGGACGCCGCTATAGACCGGATGGCCGGCCTGCTCCCAGGCCGCGACGCCGCCTTGCAGCAGCGAGACGTTGGAATAGCCGAACGACGCGCACAACGCGGCCGCTCTCTCGGCCAAACCCTCGCCGTCATCGCACCAGACGATCCGCGTGCTGCGGCGCGGTACCAGCGCGTCCAGTAGGACTTCGACCTGACCGAGCGGCACGCAGGATGCGAACAGCAGGTGGCGCGCGTCGAAGGGCACTTCCTCCCGCGCGTCCAGCAGCGCGATTTCTTGGCCGTCATGCAGCCAGGCCTTCAAGGTTTGCGGATCGATCGACGGAAGTGCCACGGGATTGTTCCTCCTGGATTGCGCGGGATCTTGCAACGATATCTTACGCGGCCTGGCCGCGGCGCGTGCCGATTAAATTTTTTCCCGCTTCACGCCGGGAATACCGAGCGGGATATCGAAAGTGCCGACACGGGAGTCCGGTTCCAGGTCCGGCGGGGGCGGCGTGAGCGTGACGGTGACGCGCGCCCGGTCGGCGTCGGTCGGCAGGCCCTGCAGCAGATGATCGGTCGCGTTCAGCGGCTCGCCGGCGAAATAGAGCTGCGTCGTCCAGGTCGGCCCGCCGGGCGGAAAAACCGCGAAGTGGATATGCGGCGGCCGTAGCCAGACCGGCGAATCCGGATAGGGGGCCGGCTTGATGGTCCGGAAGCGATAGGCGCCCGCGGCGTCGGTTTCGTCATGGCCGAAGCCCTGGAAATTCGGATCCAGCTTCAGGTTCGAGTTCGCATGCCGGGGATGGTTGTAGCGGCCATAGGCGTTGGCCTGCCAAATCTCGACACGCGCGCCCGCGATGGGTTTGCCGGCCTGGTCGCGCACCTGCCCGACAATGTGCAGCATATCACCGTCGGCGCGGATGCTGCTGCCGGGAAGGTAGAGCAGGTCGTTATCGATCGAGAGCGGCCGCAATGGCGCGTAAAAGGGGCCGGCGGGTTGTGCCGGTGTCGGTGGGAACCAGGCCGCGACGGATGGTTTCGCTGCCGCCAGGACGACCGAGGCCGCGAGTGATCCGCGCAGAAACCGGCGGCGGCCGGACGGGTCGCGCGCAGTCACGGCTATAGTCTCCCGCATTTCGGTACCCGAAAGCTCATGCGCGCCTTTTAGCACGCATAGCGGCCGGCCGGGGGCAATTCGGTGTGAGAGTTGTGCGCGGCAGTGCCTTGGCGGACCGCGCGGTTCATCCGTCTAGGTTGCGGCGGCGCCGGAACGGCCGCGGCCGAGGCCGATGCGCTTCGCAAAACTGGAACGCTGCGCGGAGTAGTTCGGGGCGACCATCGGATAGTCCGAATTGAGGCCCCATTTCGCCCGGTATTCCTCCGGCGTCATGCTGTAATTCGTGCGCAGATGCCGTTTCAGCATCTTCAGCTTCTTGCCGTCTTCCAGGCACACGATGAAGTCCGGCGTCACGGACTTGCGGATCGGCACGGCGGGTTTCGGCCGGTCGCCGGTCGCCTGGTGACCGTTATCCAGCGTCTGCAAGGTACCAAATACCGAGTTGATGACATCCGGTATCTTTGCCAATGGCAGGCTGTTATTGCCGACATAGGCCGAGACGACTTCTGTCGTCATGCGTAGCATGTCGCCTTGTGAAATACCGTTTCCGTTCTTTTCTTGCCCGGACTTGTCGGCCATTGAATCCACCCGTTTATCAATCGCTCGTCAGATTTCAAAGATATGCATACCGCCCAAACATTGTCAATTAAAGTCGAATATAGCGTTAATATTCAACTTAATCGTCAGTATTTAAGTACTCATAAAAACAATATTGTAAATCAATTTGACACTACATATTGCATTTTACCTCATATTTTAATCAATATGCTGTGTCCCGACTCTGCGTTTCCCCGCAATGGATTCCGATTACATCAACAGAGTCATCCAATTGCATGAATTACTGTTCCTTTGGGACGCTTTTGAGGGGCGGTGCATCATTGAACCACCGCTTGTGGGAAGGCTGGTGTGCACATGCGACATATGGTAACTGAAGGGTTTGAGGAAGCAGGTGTAGTGCGCCGATATGGGGCGCAGGAAACGCGTAATGACAGCCAGTGAACAGGCAGCGGATGCCGTCGGCATTGCATCGGACCATGCGGGGGTCGAGCTCAAGGCCACGCTCGTCGCGATGCTGCGGGAAATGGGGATGGATGTGCTGGATCTCGGTACCGATGGACCGGATTCGGTAGACTATCCCGATTTTGCCGATGCGCTGGCCGGTGCCATGACGGATGGTCGCGCCGGTCGGGGGATACTGATCTGCGGTACCGGGATTGGCATTGCCATGGCGGCGAACCGGCACCGCAATATCCGGGCGGCGACGTGCCACGACACCACCGATGCCCGCCTGGCCCGGCAGCACAACGACGCCAACGTCCTGGCGCTTGGCGCGCGTACGACCGGCCCGGAAGTGGCGCAGGACTGTGTCCGCGTGTTCCTCGATACCGCATTCGAAGGCGACACGAACCCGCGTCATGTGCGGCGTGTCGCGAAAATTTCTTAAGGGCGCGCGCTTAGGCGCGGCGCAATCAGGGTTTTAGAACGCCATGCTTGATAAGACGGCTGACCGGCAGGACGCGGATCTGGAGAGCTACTTCTCCGACGATCTGGCTCAGACCGACCCGGGCCTGCTCGCGGCGCTGGACGCCGAATTGGGTCGCCAGCAGGATCAGATCGAATTGATCGCTTCGGAGAATATCGTCAGCAAGGCGGTGCTGCAGGCGACCGGTTCGGTCCTGACGAACAAATATGCCGAGGGCTATCCCGGACGACGGTATTACGGCGGGTGCGAGCATGTCGACGTCGCCGAGCGGCTGGCGATCGACCGCGTCAAGCAGTTGTTCGGCTGTGAATTCGCCAATGTGCAGCCGCACGCCGGCGCGCAGGCCAACGAGGCGGTCTTCCTGGCCTTGGTGAAGCCGGGCGAGACGATCATGGGCATGTCGCTTGCCGCCGGCGGTCATCTGACCCATGGCGCGCGCCCGAACGTGTCGGGCAAATGGTTCAACGCTGTACAGTACGGTGTGCGGCGCGAAGACTCGCTGATCGATTTCGACGAAGTCGCTGCGCTCGCGCGCGAGCACAAGCCGCGCTTGATCATCGCGGGGGGATCGGCCTATCCGCGGACCATCGATTTCGCCCGCTTTCGCGAAATCGCTGATTCGGTCGATGCGTATTTCATGGTCGATATGGCGCACTTCGCCGGATTGGTGGCCGGCGGCGTGCACCCGACACCCTTCGGCCACGCCCATGTCGTGACCTCGACGACGCATAAGACGCTGCGCGGACCGCGCGGCGGATTGATCATGACGGATGACGAGGCGATCGCGAAGAAGGTCGACAGCGCCGTGTTTCCCGGTTTGCAGGGCGGGCCCCTCATGCATGTGGTGGCGGCGAAGGCCGTGGCGTTCGGCGAAGCGTTGCGGCCGTCGTTCAAATCCTATGCGCAGGCCGTTGCGGACAACGCCCGCGTGATGGCGGAAACCTTGCTGGAAGGCGGTCTCGATATCGTCTCCGGCGGCACGGATACCCATGTCGTCCTCGTCGATTTGCGGCCGCTCGGGCTGACCGGCAATATCTCCGAGCAAAGCCTGGAGCGGGCCGGCATGACCTGCAACAAGAACGGCGTGCCGTTTGATCCCGAAAAACCGGCGGTGACATCCGGCGTCCGGCTTGGCAGCCCGGCGGGCACGACCCGCGGTTTCGGCACGGCGGAGTTCCGGCAGGTCGGCGAGATGATCGTCGAGGTTCTGCGCGGGCTCGCCGAAAACAGGGATGACAATCAAGCGGTGGAAACCGCGGTGCGGTCGCGCGTTGCTGATCTGTGCCAGCGGTTTCCGATTTATACGGATTTATAGGAGTGACCGGGGAGGTCTGGAATCATGCGGTGTCCCTTCTGCGCCCATAACGATACGCAAGTGAAGGATTCGCGGCCGACGGAGGATAACTCCGCGATCCGGCGGCGGCGGTATTGCCCGAACTGCGGTGCGCGCTTCACCACCTTCGAGCGGGTTCAACTGCGCGAACTGACCGTGCTGAAGAAAGGCGGCCAGCGGGAGCCGTTCGACCGGGATAAGCTGATGCGGTCGATGCGGATTGCGCTGCGTAAGCGCCCGGTCGAAGAAGATCGCGTGGATCGCGTCGTCAACGGTATCGTGCGCCGCCTGGAAAGTTCCGGGGAGGTGGAGATCGCCGTCGACAGCATCGGGGAGCTTGTCATGGAGGCGCTGCTGACGCTGGACAAGGTCGCCTATATCCGCTTCGCCTCGGTCTACCGGAACTTCCGCGAGACCAAGGATTTCGAAGATTTCATCACCGGCGAACTCGGTGTCGAAGACGAATAAACCGAACGACAAAACCTTTATGCGCGCGGCGCTCGTATTGGCGCGGCGCGGTCTTGGAGCGGTTTGGCCGAATCCCGCCGTCGGTTGCGTCATCGTCAAGGATGACAAGGTTGTCGGGCGCGGCTGGACCCAACCGGGCGGCCGGCCCCATGCGGAGACGGAAGCCCTTGGCCGGGCGGGAAGCGCTGCCGCGGGTGCGACAGCTTATGTGACCCTGGAGCCCTGCAACCATTTCGGAAAAACGCCGCCCTGCACCTTGGCGCTTTTGGATGCCGGTGTGGCCCGCGTTGCCACGGCGATGGAAGACCCGGATCCCCGCACCGACGGCGGGGGACATGCAAAGCTGCGGTCCGGCGGCATCGAAGTCCATACCGGCGTACTTCGCGACGAAGCGGCGGCGCTCAACGCGGGCTTCCTGTCCCGCGTGAAGACGGGGCGTCCATTGGTCACGCTGAAGACCGCAACGACACTCGACGGCAAGATCGCGGCCCGGGAGGGTGCTAGCCGATGGATCACCGGTTCGGAAGCCCGAGCCCGGGGCCATATGCTGCGGGCGTCGCATGACGCCATCATGGTCGGTGTCGGCACCGCGATCGCCGATGCGCCTTCGCTGACCTGCCGCATCCCCGGGATAGAAGACCGCTCGCCGGTGCGGGTTGTCGTCGACTCCCAGCTGCGATTGCCGTTGGAGTCGCCGCTGGTTGCGACGGCGCGGGAAACGCCGACCTGGATCCTGACGGTGGCGGACGTCAACACACAGGATTGGACCGACCGGGGTGTCGAAATTGTGCGGGTCGCTGCCGGCGCCGATGGGCGCGTCGATATGGCGTCGGGCCTCGATGCGCTGGGCGCCCGTGGGGTCACGCGGCTTCTGGTCGAAGGCGGCGGCGCATTGGCCGCTTCTTGCCTTAAGGCCGGTTTTGTCGAGACGGTCTATTGGTTCCGTGCCAGCGGTGTGATGGGGGCCGACGGAATCGATGCCGTCGCCGCCTATGGCATTGCGGCGCCGGACGAAATGGCCCGCTTTAGCCGCGTTGATATGCTGCCGGTCGGCGAAGACGTCATGGAAATCTACGCGCGGCGGGACTAACCGGATGTGAGGCCCTTTGTATGGGCGCAACGGGAACCGGCTGCTATGGTGCCGCCATGTTTACAGGATTGATAACGGATATCGGGGAGGTGCGGTCGGTCGAACGGCCGGGCGATACCCGCTTTGTCATTGGGACACACTACGAATTGGGGGCGGTCGAGATCGGTGCCTCGATCGCGCATTCCGGAGCGTGCCTGACCGTGGTCGAGAAGGGCGAGGATTGGTTTGCGGTGGACGTCTCGCAGGAGACGCTCGACTGCACCACGCTAGGCGACTGGGCGCCGGGCCGTCGTATTAATCTGGAACAGTCGCTGCGGCTCGGTGCCGAGTTGGGCGGTCACCTCGTCCAGGGCCATGTCGATGGCGTTGCCGTCGTGACGGCACGGCGGCCGGATGGCGACAGCATCAGGTTTTCTTTCGAAGCGCCGGCCGAACTGGCCCGCTTCATCGCCCGTAAGGGATCGATCGCGCTCGACGGCATCTCTCTTACGGTGAACGAGGTCGAAGGTAGCACCTTCGGCGTCAATATCATCCCGCACACGGCGGAACACACGACCTTGGGCACGACGCAGGCCGGCGATAAGGTCAACCTTGAGGTCGATCTGCTGGCCCGATATGTTGCGCGGCTGCAATCCGACCCCGCGTCTGACACGTAGGTCTGACAGCGCCAATCACCACGAAGCAGGTAACTGAAGGTGAGCTTTAAAGAGTACAAATCGAGCGCCGAAGAGCTGATCGAGGACGCGCGCAACGGCAAGATGTTCGTCCTCGTCGATGATGAGGACCGCGAAAACGAAGGCGACCTTGTCATTCCGGCGCAGATGGCGACGCCGGAAATCATCAATTTCATGGCCATGCATGGTCGCGGCCTGATTTGCCTCGCAATGACGAAGGACCGCATCGACCAGCTGGGCCTGACCTTGCTGCCGCAACAGAACTCCAGCCGGTTGGCCACCGCCTTCACCGTCTCGATTGAAGCGCGGGAAGGGGTGACGACGGGAATCTCCGCACCGGACCGCGCGCGAACGGTGGCCGTTGCTATCGATCCTTCGAAGGGGGCAGCCGATATTGCGACGCCGGGCCACGTCTTTCCGTTGGTCGCACGCGACGGCGGGGTGTTGGTCCGGTCCGGCCACACCGAGGCGTCGGTCGATATCGCCAGGTTGGCGGGACTCAACCCGTCCGGCGTGATCTGCGAGATCATGAATGACGACGGCACGATGGCGCGTCGTGAAGATCTGGTGAAATTCGCGCAGTACCACAGTTTGAAAATCGGGACGATTGCCGATCTGATCGCCTACAGGCGGCGGCACGACCGCACGGTCGAGCGCGTTGCCGCGACGACGATGAACAGCAAGTTCGGCGGCGATTGGAAGCTCTTCGTCTACGCCAATAAGATCAACTACTCCGAACATGTCGCGTTGGTGATGGGGGACCTGACCGATCCCGAGCCGCCTCTGGTTCGCATGCATGCGCTCAATCTGTTCGACGACGCGCTCGGTGCGATGCGCACCGGCAAGGCGGGCGAGCTGCAGAATGCGATGCGCGAAATCGGCGAGGTCGGCCGGGGAGTCGTCGTGCTGATCCGCGAGTCCTATCCGACCATCATCTCAGACCGCGTGCACCACGCGAATGACGAGCTGTCGCGCGTGGTCGTGCCGAATGCACACGAACTTCGCGACTATGGCGTCGGCGCGCAGATCCTGCTCGATCTCGGCATCACGGATATGCGTCTTTTGACGAACTCGCCGAAGGTGCGGGTTATCGGCATCGAGGGGTACGGTTTGAAAGTCGTCGACACGGTGCCCATCCGAATCAGAAATCCGGGGCCGGCATGAGCGCGACCAAACCACATATCCTGATTGTCGAATCCCGCTATTACGACGAAATCGCGGCGGAGCTGTTGGCGGGCGCGACGGAGGCGCTAGAGGCGGCCGGTGCAACTCATGAGCGGATCGAGGTGCCAGGGGCGTTCGAAATCCCGGCCGCGGTCAAGTTTGCCGTCGAGGCCGGGGGCGGCGCGCAAGGGCCGTTTGACGGCTATGTCGGACTTGGCTGCGTTATTCGCGGCGAGACCACGCACTATGATTATGTCTGCCAGGAAAGCGCCCGCGGTCTGCAGGATCTGGCCTTGCAGCACGCCATTGCGATCGGCTACGGGGTGCTGACGACCGAGAACCGGGACCAGGCCTGGGTCCGCGCGGACCGCAAGCAGGGCAACAAGGGCGGCACGGTAACCGATGCCTGCCTGGCGATGATCGCGCTCAGACGACAGTTCGGCCTCGACGGGAAATGACCCGCAAGACGCCATCGGTGTCGCGCGGCAAGCGGCGCAGCGCGGCCCGGCTGGCGGCGGTCCAGGCCCTCTACCAACTCGACGTCGCCGGCGGCGGTGCCGAAGCGGTTGTCGGTGAATTCAATCGTTACAGGCTCGGCGGCGAAGTCGATGGCGCACAGCTGGTCGAAGCGGAGCCGGAACTGTTCGGCGACCTGGTTCTCGGCGTGACGCAGAGCCGGACCGAGATCGACCGGCGTCTCGCCACGGTGATTCACGACGATATGCCGCTCGATCGGCTCGAGCTGTTGCTGCAGGCCATATTGCGCGCCGGCGCCTACGAAATCCTGATGCGTACGGATATCGATCCGCCGCTCACGATCAGCGAGTATGTCGATGTGGCCAATTCGTTTTTCGTGAACCGCGAATCAACCATGGTGAACCGCGTCCTCGACCGGTTGGCACACGAATCCCGATCCGACGATATGGGAGATTTACCGCATGACGCGCGCGGCGAAGCAGAGCGGTGAGTTTGACCGGATCGCCCGGTATTTCGCGCCCTTGGCCGCGTCCCATGCCGGGGCGTTCGGCCTGACGGACGATGCCGCCGTCATCACGCCGGCGCCCGGGACAGAGCTCGTCGTAACAACGGACACTATCGTCGCCGGCGTTCACTATATCGGCGACGAACCGCCGGAGCTGATTGCGGCAAAGCTGCTGCGCGTGAATTTGTCCGATCTGGCGGCGATGGGCGCCACGCCGCGCGCCTACACACTCAACGTCGCGCTGCCATCGGATATCGATGATCGTTGGCTGGAAGCCTTCGCGGGCGGTTTGGCCGAGGATCAGGCGCGCTTCGAGGTCACCCTCATCGGCGGGGACTCCGTCGGTACGCCCGGCCCCGTGGTCCTTTCGCTCACCGCCTATGGCGAAGTGCCCGCATCGGGCGCCGTCCGCCGGTCCGCGGCGACGCCGGGGGACACCGTTTTTGTCAGCGGTACCATCGGCGATGGGGCGCTGGGGTTGCGGGCCGTGAGAGGCGAGCTGTCCGGGATTTCCGAGACGCATACCGCGGCCCTGATCGCACGTTACCGCAAGCCGGAACCAAGGCTGGGATTGCTCGCACGGCTTGCACCGGAAATGGCACTTGCGGCGGCCGATGTATCGGACGGGCTGGTCGCCGATCTGGGCCATATCGCCGACGCATCGGATGTGGCGATGGTGATCCGGGCGGATGACATACCGCTTTCCACCGCCGCGCGCGCTGTTTTGGACCGGGACCCGGAAGCGCTGGCAATGATCCTCTCGGGCGGTGACGACTACGAACTGGTATTTTGCGCCCCCCACGCCGATAGCGATGTCGTCGAAGCAATTGCGAAAGAGTGCGATGTGCCCGTGACGGCGATCGGGAAGGTCGAAAAGGGGCCCGGGGTGCGTGTGATCCGCGCCGATGGATCGGGGATCACGCTTGGACGCACGGGGTTCACGCACGGATAAGACGCATCGAGGGGATTAACCCGGACCTCGGTTCCTGCTAGAAATAGAACCCCATTAAGCTCGTCATCATAGTCGTAGTCGTTCTAGTTCTCGTCGCCGGCGGTGGCGCGGCAACCTGGTTCTTCGTGCTGAACGACCCGAACAAGACCGCCGAGGCGGAGCCGGAGCCGGTCGTCGATCCAATTTTCCTGGAGATGGAAACGCTGAACGTGCACGTCATTCGCGGCGGCGGCGTGCAAAAATACATTCGCCTCGACTTGAAGCTGGAAATGCGGGATGCGGAGGCTAAGGCGCTGGCAGAGAAGAAGATCCCGAAACTGCGGGATGTCTTCATATCCGCCCTGAACGATTATTTCACCAACCTGCCTTCGCTGAAGAAGGGCGTGAAGATTCCGTCCATCAAACGCCGCCTCATAAGCCACAGTGAGAAAGCGCTCGGCAAGGGTGCGGTCACGGATGTGCTGGTGCAAGGCGTGTTCGAAGCCGACTGGAAACCATCGAATTGAGCGTACTGGGCGAACGCCCGCAACACGCTGCTGGATAACCCATGATGCAAGATGCGACAGCGCCCCGGCGTGACCCGACGCGCAAGAACGTAACGCTGCTGGCTGTGTGCCAGGCATTGGCCATGAGCGGGTCTTCGATGCTGGCAACGGTCGACGCCTTGGCGGGCTACATGAT
>JAPPPC010000651.1 GCA_028817685.1 Rhodospirillaceae bacterium | reverse complement strand
TCAGCAAACATGCGCCGACCGAGACGAAGGAAACCGACGGGTGACCGACAGCGCCCGGTATATGCGATAGAAGGATCCGGCACGGCTTGGCCAATCAACTCGAAAATATCGCTCTCGGCGCGCGCTCGGCGTCGCGCCAATTGATGGCGGCCGTGGCGCGAGAGCTCAAGGCGCGGCACGGCAGCAAAATCCATCTCTATTGCAGCGGACAACAGGAAGTCCGGTACTACAGCGACCGGAACGACGGCGCCTATGACACGATCAACGACGCGGAATCTTTGTATGTCCGCTGTTACGACGACGGCCTCGACGAAGCCACCGTCCTGGCGCGCGCCCGTCGGCTGGAGTCTGTCACCGGCTATACGATGAACCGTTTGATGGTCGCGGACCGGCATTTCGGACGCGGCTTCGCCTTAGGCGGTTTCTATCACCCACGGTCGCGCTATTCGGAGACCGTCGACTACCTGCACGCGGTCCACGCCTATTGTTCGGTGTTGGAATATTGGGAGCGGGAATTCGCCGACAAGGCTATATCGTTGGTGCTCGACGGCTCGCGAGAATCCGCCTACATCGCGCACCCGCGGCACGTTCCCTATCGCGCCCTCGTCGGCAGCCGGTACAAGAACCTGCATTATTGGGCGTGGAACGAACTCTACGAATCGCCCTTGATCCGCGTGGGGTACGAAAACGCCGTCGCCGATCCCGACATCGCCCTGAATCAACCCTATCTGGCCCATACCGCGGCCAGAAAGACCTACGCAAAGGCCTTCGCCCTTTCAACCATGGTCCGCAATGTCGGAACCAAAATCGCCCAGCACGCCTATTGGCGTTTGCGCGGTTACGAGAAGGCGAAGGGTTATTTCCTCGGCGACATGATCAATTTCCGTTATCGGATTTGGCGCGAGTACCGCCGCTTGACCGCATTGCCCTTGTTCCGGCTCGACGACCTCGCCGACAAACGGTTCGTCTACTTTCCGCTCCATGTCGAACCGGAGACCGCGCTGCACGGGATTTCGCCGGAGTTTTTCGGTCAACAGGGGCTGATCGCCGCCGTGGCGCGGGACCTGCCCGCGGACGCGATTCTGGCGGTCAAAGAGCCTTACGGCATGATCGGTCGGCGACCGGATCATTTCTATCGCCATATCGCGGACCTGAAGAACGTGATTTTGCTCGACCCATGGGAGATCGGCATCCAGTGCGCGCAAAGCGCCGCCGCCGTGGTCACGATATGCGGGACCGCCGGCCTGGAAGCGGCGGCCGCCGGGGTTCCCGTCCTCTCGTTCGGGCGGCACAACTTCTACAACCATCTGAACGCGGTCCGCGTCTTGGACAGCGACCGCGACCTGTCCGAAGCCCTGGCGGACGCGCTGAACCGCCCGCCGGACAAACGCCAAGCGATGGCGGACGCCAACCGTCTGCTGGCCGGCGTCTTGTCCTGCAGTTTCGACTTGAAGGATTACGACTACATTCACCTCGACCGTTTCGACGACGAGGCCGTGCGCGACGCCGCCGCGGCTCTGGAAGTGTCGCTACGGGAGCATGAACGGTTCGCCGAATCGGCCCGGGATTTCTCCGACCCGCCGACGGAGCCCGTTTGAGCAGGTGATCAGCTCACCTGGTGGCGCAACACCCAGTCGCCGTCGACCTTCTTCCAGAGATGGGGCGACCGGAATTCGTCGGCGATCGCGAAGAATTGCTCCTCGCTCAAGTCGAGATAGTCGAGGAACTCGGAAAAGTACCGGCGCGGAAATTCCTGATCGTACCGCCGAACGAGCGCCACGCCTTCTTCGCGATCGATGTGCTGATTCCGAATTTCCTGCGCCGCATCGTACGTCGCGCGGCCGATTCCGAACTTCACCAGCGTTGTCCAGTAGTGATAAGGGTCGGTCTTGTCGTCGATCGAGTTGTATTTCGAATAGGTCCCTTCGGTGCGGTGCTCGTTCGCCTTGAACCCGATATTCTCCGCCGCGTAGTAGTAATTTTCCTGCGGCGTCCATTTCAGGTAATAGCCGAGATAATGGACCTCCACTTCCGCCGCGCGGAGCGAATCGGGTTCCGCCGGCATATAGGGATCCAGGGCGCGCGCCGCGACGCCGTGCGCGGGCAGTTCGCTAAGCGGCACGCCGCCGAAAAACAGGTCCTGCGGGTTTTCCTGCTCCATCGCGAAATATTCCAGCTTGCGCTGCGCGCTTTCGTTCTCCGACACCGTATTGCCGTACTCGGCCTCGTTCTCGCCGTAGAACACCAGCGGCACGCCCATTTTCACCGCCATTTTCGGCGCGTAGTTCTTTTGCCCGAATATGAAGGGCTGAAACGGATGCAGGAGGTTCTCGTAGGCTAGGCGCGTAAGTTTTCTGTGCACCTCTCCGTCCGGCGTGAACAGGTAGTTGTCAAACCCCCCGGTATGCAGCCAAGCCTGCATGTTGTACCAGCCGACATCGGTGTACAGGTGCGGCGCCCAGGTCACGGTCAGCGGATGCATATCGTAGTCCCGCTTCAAACGAAGCGCCGCGTAGACCGAGTCCTTGCCGCCGGATCCGGGCACCAGGCAGTCGTACGATCCGTTCCGCGATCGAAACCGATCGCACAGGGCGCGCAGTTTGGCGTCGCGCTCTTGCCAATCGACCTCGACCGATTTCCGTTCCGCGTAGTTGCAGGCGTCGCACACACCGTTCTCGTCGAAATGGATCGTCGACTTGCTTGAATCCTTCGTGTGCTTGAATTCGACCGACGACGACGGACGTTGATTGCTGATCACGCAGCTCTTGCAAAACAGCACGTCGCCCGGCAAGCCGTATTTGATTTCCAGCGGACCGTCCTGCGGATCCACCGCACACCGTTTACCGTCGATTTCTTTGACTTCGACCATTGCGGAACTCCAACTCCATAGCCTGCCTTCGTTGCCGCCTACGGCGAGACCAGACTGTTCAGGAAACTATCGATGAGCGCCAGGCCCGTCTCGGCGCTCTTTTCGGGATGAAACTGCATCCCCATGATCGCGCCGCGCTTTACGATAGCGGCAGGCGTCGCATCGTTGAACATGGTGTCGGCGACCACGTCGTCCGCACACGCGGCATTGAAGCCGTAGGAGTGAACGAAATAAACCATCGAGTCCGACGATAGGTCGCGCGCCGCCAGTCGATCCGGTTGCCGCCACCGAAGCGCCCGCCATCCCACATTGGGAACCCGCATCGCGCCGGCTGGCAATCGGTCGACCGTCCCCGGGATCAATCCGAGTCCGCGGTGAGCGCCAAATTCGCTGCTCGCGTCGGCCAGGAGCTGCATGCCCAGACAAATTCCCAAGACCGGCGTTCCGGACTCCGCGGCCGCACGAAGCGGCGCGACCAGATCGCCGCGCTCCAACGCGGCCATCGCATCCCCGAACGCGCCGACACCGGGCAGCACGATGCCTTGCGCGCGTTCGATCTCGGAAGGATCGGCGCTAACGCGGTGTTCGGCGCCAAGCTTGTGGAGCGCTTGCGAAATGCTGAACAGGTTTCCGCGCCCGTAATCGACGATGGTGATCACAGTCGCACCGTAATGTTTTCGCCGTCGAGGTGCCGCTTGAGACCGGAGACCGACGTCTTCTCATAGTGCAACAAAGCGGCGCAAGCGACCGCGTCGCACCCCGTCTCCCCGTAGAGACTGGCGACATGCGCCGGCTCTCCGGCGCCGCCGCTGGCGATGACCGGAACCTGAACCACGTCGCGTACGGCCGCCACAAGACGCTCGTCGAAACCGGACTGCGTGCCCTCTTGATCGACCGAGGTCAGGAGCACCTCGCCGATGCCGAGCGCTTCCGCCCCGCGCACCCAGTCCAAGACGTCGACGCCCGTATGTTCGCGCCCGTTGTCGGTCAGTGCGGTCCATTGTCCCGGCGCCTCGCTCTTCGCTTCGATCGACAGCACGATGCATTGCGACCCGAAGGCAAGGGAGGCCTCGCGTAGGAACTCCGGCCGGGAAATCGCCGCCGTATTGATCGCGACCTTGTCCGCACCCGCGCGAAGCGCGTCGGTGATATCCTCCAAAGACCGCATGCCGCCGCCGACCGTCAAAGGTACGAAAATATCGCGCGCCGTTTCGCGGACGATGTCGAGAATGTTGTTGCGACCGTACAGGGACGCGACAACGTCCATGTAAATGATCTCGTCGATTCCATCTTGGTAATAGCGGCGCGCCAGATCGTTCGGATTGCCGATTTTGCGCAATCCTTCGAGGTGAATGCCTTTGATCACATTCTCGCC
>JAPPPC010000129.1 GCA_028817685.1 Rhodospirillaceae bacterium | reverse complement strand
GCAGTATGAAGCGTTTGCCGGCGCCCTGTCCGGTCAGGACGCGACGATTTGCTATGCGGTCAAAGCGAACTCGAACCAGGCGGTCATCCGGACCTTCGCCGATCTCGGTGCGGGGGCGGATGTCGTTTCCGAGGGAGAATTGCGGCGCGCACTCGCCGCAGGTATTCCCGCCGACCGGATCATTTTCTCCGGCGTCGGCAAGTCCCGGGACGAACTCGCCTATGCGCTGGCGCAGAACATTCACAAAATCAACGTGGAGTCGGAGCCAGAATTGCTGCTCCTCGGCGAACTTGCAGCCGATAGGGGCGTAGAGATCGGCATTCGCGTCAATCCCGATGTGGACGCCAAGACCCATGAAAAGATTTCGACAGGACGCGCCGATAACAAGTTCGGCATCGATATCTCCCGGGCGCGCGAAATTTTCGCCCAGGCAGCCGCCATGCCCGGGATCACGCCGGTGTCCGTCGCGGTGCATATCGGCTCACAACTGACCGACCTGACGCCATTGCGCGCGGCCTACGCTTCCGTCGCCGAATTGGTCACCACTCTCCGGGCGGATGGACATAGGATCGATACCATCGACCTTGGCGGCGGATTGGGTATTCGCTATCGAGACGAATCACCGCCGTCCTTTGCAGACTACGCGACGGTCGTGCAGGAATCGACCGGCAATCTGGGCTGCCGGTTGTTCGTCGAACCGGGGCGCAGCCTGGTCGGCAATGCCGGTGTTCTGGTGACACGGGTGATCTTCGACAAGCAAGGTCTCGCCCGCCGTTTCGTCATCGTCGATGCCGCCATGAACGACCTCGTTCGGCCAGCCATGTACGAGGCCTATCACGGGATCCGAACGGTCCAAGAGAAAGCGCCCGGCGTAATCGAATCTGAAGCCGACATCGTCGGGCCCATTTGCGAAACCGGCGACACCTTCGCCCGCGACCGCCATCTCCCTGCGCTGGCCCCTGATGATTTGCTCGTATTCGACTCGGCAGGCGCCTATGGGGCGGTCATGGCAGGGACATACAATACGCGGTTACTGATTCCGGAAGTCTTGGTGAAGGGGTCCGAATTCGCCGTGGTGCGGGCGCGCCCGACCTATGACGATTTATTGAAGCTCGACCGGCTGGCCAAATGGCAGTGATTTGAGGGATAATAGCCCTTCGTCGAACCGATGAGGACGAGGCGATGAGCGATTGGCCCAACAATGCCCCACGTCTGGTGCTGTCCAGGCTCGCGCTGTTCTGGGAGCACGCCTGGCCCACACTCTGGCCGCTGGCCGGAATCACCAGTCTTTTCCTGGTATTCGCTCTATTAGACCTTTTTCCCGTCTTGCCCGGTTGGCTGCACGCCACGATCTTGGTTGGGTTTGCCGGCGCGCTGATCTGGGCATTATGGCGTGGCATCACGTCCCTGCGGCTTCCGGATGGGGCTGAAGGGCAGCGCCGGCTGGAGCGTATCAACGGCCTGCCGCACCGGCCTTTCGAGGCGATCGAGGACGACATCGCGACACCGGAAAGCGATCCGGAAACCCGACGCTTGTGGCAGCTGCATCGCGAGCGGATGGCGCAACGATTAAAGAACCTGCGCATCGGATGGCCGCATCCCGGATTGATCCGCCGCGACCGGTTTGCGGCCCGGGTCGTTCTGATCCCGCTTTTGGCCGTTGCCGCTATCGCCGCCGGCACCGATAGTGAGGAGCGATTGGTTCGGGCCGTGACGCCCTCTTTGGCTGCCGATGATGTTTCGATCGTCACGCTTGATGCCTGGGTTACGCCGCCGCCCTATACCGGCAAACCGCCGATTTTCCTCACCGGCAGCGAAACCGATGCCGCCTCGCGCCTCCAGATACCCGAAAACAGCGTGTTCCTGGCACAGGTTTCCGGCGGCAGTACGGTTCCGCGCCTGGCCGAAGGTGAAGAAACCGCCGATTTTTCAGGCGTCGCGGAAGACAGCTACCGTATCGAACGGACGTTGAAGACCGATACCGACCTCCGCATTACCTTGACGGAATCGGAATTGGCTCGTTGGCAGTTCGACATCATCCCGGATGAATCGCCGCGCGTCGCCCTCGAGGAAGCGCCGTCGCCGACAAAGCGGGGCGCCTTGCGATTGCACTACGCCGCTTCGGACGATTACGGGCTGGTATCGATAACCGCCATCATCCGGCGCAGCGATGTCACCCTCGACGATTCGATCAGCTATGAAATTCCGCTTTCGGGCACGAATTTGAAGAAAGTCAAAGCAGACAGTTTCCGCGACCTCACACCCCATCCCTGGGCGGGACTGCCGGTCACCCTGACCTTGATCGCTAAGGATGCCGCGGGAAATCAGGGGGAGAGCGACACCCATTCCTTCCGCTTGCCGGAACGGACATTTACCCATCCGGTTGCCAAGGAAATCGTCGCCGCGCGCAAGACGCTGATGGCGAATCCTGACCTCAACCGTGTGGGTGTGGTTGACGATCTGGGCAGTATCGCCTGGAAACCCACCCGGTACGGTGACGACAAAGTCGTCTTTATGGCGCTGCACACGGCGGCGCGCCGGCTGCGCAAGGAATCCTACAAAACAGACCTGGATGAAGTTCAGAAGCTGCTCTGGGAAACCGCGCTGCGCGTTGAGGATGGCACGGTATCGCTCGCGGAGCGGGAGATGCGGCGCGCCCAGCAGGAGCTTCTCGAAGCGTTGGCGCGGAACGCGCCGGAGTCTGAACTTGATCGGCTGATGGACCAGCTGCAGTCCGCGCTCAGCGCCTATCTCGACGCGCTCCAGAAGCAGATGGCGAACAACCCGCAGGGCAATTCGGAACTCGGCCAGATCGACCCGAATATCACGATGATGACCCGCCAGGACCTGCAGCGGATGATGGAAGAGATCCGCGAGCTGGCGAAGGCGGGCGCCCGAGAAGCCGCCCGGCGGATGCTCTCGAATATGCAGCGCTTGCTGGAGAATTTGCAGGCCGGACGAAACTCGCAGCAACAACCCGCCGGCCAAGCGCAGCAAATGATGAACGATCTGCAGCGGGTTACGAAAGGACAGCGTGATCTGCTGGATCGGACGTTCCGCGAGGCTCAGCGCGAAAAACGCGCCCGCGAAGGGGAGTCACCGGAGGGCCCCGAGCAGGGCGCCAAACCGGAGCGAGGCCAGCAGTCCGGCTCGCAGCCAATGTCGGGCGAAGCGAAACAACGGGGTAGCCTGCGCGCCGGAGCCGTCGCCCAGGACGCCTTACGCCGGCAGCTCGGCGACATCATGCAGCGGTTCGCCGAAATGACGGGCGACGTCCCCGGATCCATGGGACGCGCCGAACAGTCCATGCGCAGATCGTCCAAAAACCTGCGTAAAGGCAGCGCCAAGGGAGCCGTGCCACCGCAGACACGCGCCCTCGATCAATTGCAACAGGCGATGCGATCGGCGCAACAGCAATTGCAGCAGCGGTTCGGTCAGCAGCAAGGGCAAGGCCGTGTCCGCGGCCCTGGCCAGAAGCCCGACGACAGAGATCCTTTCGGACGGACCATGAATTCCGGCATTCAGGGCGCGAACACCAATACCGTTGATATTCCGGAGAAAAGCGATCTTCAGCGCACGCGGGAAATTCGTGACGAGTTGCGCCGCCGTGCGGCAGACCCATCCCGCCCGCGCCGCGAGCGCGACTATATCGATCGGCTGCTGGACCAGTTCTGATCGTATCGGTCCGCGATAGAACCGGTCACGTTCTATCGAAAACTATGAAGGTGTCGTGAAGCGGACTATTTCGCCCGCGACGCCTTTTGGGCCATCGCCTTCTTGGCTTCCATTTCCGCCTCGGTCGTGAAGGTGATGCTTACATTCACGCCACCGCGCGGCGGGTTTGGCACTTCCGTCTCATAGGCCACCGCCTCGCCAGCCAGAACTCGCGGCTCCTTCGCGCGGAATGACCAGATGCGCAACTCCTTACCCTTGGAATCCTTGATGGCGCCGAACAGCAGCGGCACGTCCAGCACGTGCGATGTCGTGTTCTTGATTTCGCCCTTGATGGACAGGATCCGCTTGTTCCCTTCCTGGCGCGAAACGATGGCGTGATCCGGAATCTCCAGACCGCTGCCCAGCACGTCACCGCCGAAACCAAGAACCGCATAAAGCTTGTTGGTCGGTGGGTAGAACGCCACGATATCGCGGCGAAATACGAAAAGACTCCCGACAATCAAAATGATGACGACGAGCAGTAGGATCCACCACATCAAGGTGGATTTCTTTTCGGCGGGCGGCTTTGTCTGGAAC
>JAPPPC010000773.1 GCA_028817685.1 Rhodospirillaceae bacterium | reverse complement strand
CGACCCGGAAGAAGGTGTCGCGCTGCGCATCGGTTACGCTGGCCGCCGTCGCCATGTTGACGTAATCGTCATGCACCCGGTCCAAATCCGGACCTTCCGGCAACACGCAATCGACCGCCGGAATGCCGCCATAGACGCGTGTTTCCATGACGGTGCGCGTGCCCAGCAACCCGACCCTTTTGATCCCTTTCCCGGCGAAATAGCGCTCCAGCGTCGGGATGACGTTCAGTACGGGGAGTGGCGAAACCGCTTCCAGCGCTGTCACGCAGAAATGGCCGCCCATGGAGGTAACGGCAACCGCATCCGCGCCGGCCGCCTGCAACCGCTCGACAAGCGGCAGAAAAACCTGCGCTTGTGCGGCTTGATCGCCGGCAGACAGGTTCTTCACCAGCTGGCGCGCGTCTGAATGAACGATCGTGAGATCCATCACCCGTTCGGCTGCGGCATAGGCGTTCACCAGGCCGCGGTAGTAGAACTCCGTCGCCGCGGGGCCGATGCCGCCGATGAGACCGATATGCATAGGGGGTCCTAACAAAAACCGTTAAAGCTGCGTCCGACCGGCTCGCCGGTATTTGGCGTGACCTGCACGGCGCGATCATCCCAGAGCTCGACCATCCGCGTGTCCTTCACATTCGTGATCGGCAGAACCTGTCCGACATGCTCGTCGCACCACGCCTCAATCGTCTGGCGCGCTTCCTGTTCCTGCTCGGGACGGGAGACCCGGGCGGTAAAGATGCGCACGTCGTAGCCCTTCGCCAGCCAGCGTTTGACCCGATCCAGCATGGCCGGGACGGGATCGCCCACATGCGAGACGCCAACCCAGCCGTCATATTGTGCCAACGTGCCGTCCAAATCGACACCGATCCATCCTCTCATTACCTATGCCCCGTTCCCCAATGTCGCGACAATCCGCGCGCCGCCCATGAACCCATCCTCGAAACCGCGCAATATGGCGCCATTCTTGTCCATCATGATGCCGTACACCTTTGTCCCGAACTGGTCTGTGATCTCCGCCTCGAAGTCTTCGAGCCGCGCGATCACACCGCGATACTGTTCAACGAAAGTGGCGCTGATATCTGCGCGTTCAACGATGGAAAATCCGTTTTCTTCCAGCAACTGACAATAGGATGACAGGGTCGCCATATCCGTCGACGCGGTGGCCTCGTGCAATTCAGCCCGTTTTGCCGGATCCATCGCGCCGGTTTCCACCCAATCCGTAAACGCGATCACCCCGCCTGGCGCCAGGACCCGCGCGCAGGCGGCGATCAATCCGGCCTTGCCGGGAATGTGGCACCAGGCATCCTGTCCCCAGACGACATCGAACGTGCCGGGCGCGAACGCCATGGCCGTCGCATCGCCGCATTCGAACCGCGCGCGCTGGTCCAGGCCGCGCGTTTTGGCCCGGCGGTTCGCTTCTTCCACATTGGTTTCAACGAGATCGAGCCCGGTTATGCGGCAGGAACGCGTCTCTGCCAGCCGCAGCGCCGGCCCGCCCAAGCCGCTGCCGATGTCCAGGACGCGCGACTCCGCGGTTATGCCCGCCAAATCGGCCAGCAGGTCGGTGGAGTCGCTGCCGCCGATCGACAGATAGTCGCTGCTGTAGAGCCGTTCGATAAGTGACGCGCCAAGCCGGCTGTAGTTCTTCTTGATGGTGTCGGCATCCATGGCGCGCGTCCTTCTCGGCTTAAGGCGCGCCTGTGTAGCACGTCCGCGCATGTACTGCAGGGGCGCCAGCAGCCATAATGCGCTAAAGGATAAGGAGTGCGGGTCTATGCCCTCAATCGATCGCCATGGCGGTTCGCTCGATTACGAAATCATCGACATTACGCCGCCCTGGGTCAGCGATCCCGACACCGTAATCTTCTGCCACGGCGTGGCGACGGATCGGCATATTTGGGCGGGCTGGCTGCCGGCGCTCACCGACCGGTTCCGGGTCGTCTGGTTCGACACGCGGGGCTTCGGTCGCAGCCATGTGCCCGGTGCGGGGTTCGACTGGTCGATGGATCTGCTGGCGGACGATATCCTCGCAGTGGCGGACGCCGCAGACGGAAGGCCGTTTCATCTTGTCGGGGAATCTTTGGGCGGAACCGTATCCCTCTATCTCGCAAGCCGCGACCCCGATGCCGTGCGCAGCGTCACGGCTGTCTCCACCTCTCATCGCGGCGGTTCGATCCGGAAAGCCAGGGAATGGCGTGCTTTCGTGGCGGCGAACGGCATGGCGGGATGGTCGAAGGAGATGATGGCCGACCGTTTCTTTCCCGATGCCGTGTCCGATGACATCTGGGACTGGTTCGACGGGGTGCAGTGCGCGACCTCGGCCGACTCGCTGCTCGATCTGGCCGATCTGCTGATCGGGTCCGATTTTTCGCAAGAGTTGGGCAAGATCGAAGCCCCTGCCCTGTTGCTGGCACCGGATTCCAGCCCCTTCGTCTCGACGGATTTGACCGCCGACATTCACCGGCTGATCCCGAATTCCGAAATTCAGGTGTTTCCGGGCGCGCGGCACGGTCTCGCCTGCTCGCACGGGGTGGAATGCAGCTTCGCCCTGATCGACTTCCTTGCCCGGCAAGAGCTCGCGTGACCCACAGCCCGCCTGCGGCGGTATCCGCGGCCCCGATCCGCGGTATCGCCTACATGGTGTTCGCCATGTTCCTGCTGACCGTCGGCGATGCGCTGACGAAATGGGTCGGTACCCATTTGCCGGTCGGCCAGGTCATCTTCTTTCGCGCCCTGTTCATCTACATCCCGATCGCGTTCATCATCCACCGGTCCGGCGGGCTAGCGGTGCTGCGGGTGACGGATCGCAAGGGGTTGGCGATCCGCGCACTCTTCTACGTCAGCGCCACCGCGACCATTTCCACCTCGATGATCCTGCTGCCGCTCGCCGACGCCGTCGCCCTGCTGTTCGCGGGCCCGCTGTTCGTCACCGCCCTGGCCATGCCCATGCTGGGAGAGCATGTCGGCTGGCGGCGCTGGGCCGCCGTCACGGTCGGTTTTGCCGGCGTCGTGATCATGCTGCGCCCGACCCCGGACGCGATCCAGATCCTGGCCATCCTTCCCATCGTCGCGGCTCTGTTCAGCGCGCTGCGCGATGTCACCACGCGGCGCATCAGCGCGACGGAAAACTCCACCGCGATCATGTTCTGGTCGAATGCGTTATTGCTGGTCGGCGCCGCCTGCAGCGCGCCCTTTGGCTGGGAGCCGATGGATTTCGACGATCTCTGGCAGCTCGCCCTCATGGGGATCATCGTCGGCATCGCCCATTGGGTGATGATCGAAGCCTTCCGGCTCGGCGAAGCGGCCCTCGTCGCCCCGTTCAAATATACCGGGATCGTCTGGGGTACGCTGTTCGGCTACCTGTTCTGGCACACGGTCCCCGACGCCTTCATCCTGACCGGCGGCGCGCTGGTGGTCGCCAGCGGCCTGTATATCCTGCATCGGGAAACCCGCGCGCGCCGCGACTAAGCGGTCCGCGCGTAACGCTTGACGAAATCCTCGTTGATGGTGACGCCGAGACCGGGGCGTTCCGGAATTTCGATATACCCGTCGACGGCGACGAAATCTTCCACCGAAAGCTCGCGCAGCAGCGGATTGGCACCCAGCGAGTACTCCAGAATGAAGGCGCTGGAGGCGACGGCGGAGACATGCAGGCCGGCGGCAAAGGCCAACGCGCCGGTCCACAGATGCGCCGCGAAGCGCAGTTGATGGGCGCTCGCCAGCGCCTCGATGCGCATCGCCTCGGTGATGCCGCCGGCGATCGCCAGGTCGGGCTGCAGTATGTCGGCGGCGCGCAGCTCGATCAGGTCGCGAAAGTCGAAACGGGTGAATTCGCTCTCGCCCGTCGCGATGGGGATATCGGTCGAGGCGCGGATTTCCGCCAAACCGCGCTTATCGTCGGCCGTCACCGGCTCTTCGAACCAGGCGATGTTGCAGTCCGCCACTTCGCGGCAGAAGCGTTTCGCTTCGGGCACGTTCATCGTGCCGTGGGCGTCGCACATGATATCGATATCGTCGCCCAGCCCCTCGCGCGCGGCGCGGACGCGGGCGATGGAGTGGCGCACCTCGCCATCCCCGGAACCGACGCGCATCTTCACCGCCTTGAAGTCACCGACATCGATGAACCGTTGCAGCTCCGCCGCGATCCCCTCCGCCGGCGCCCAGCCGCCGGACGCGTAGGCCGGCATCCGTTCGTGCCGCCGGCCCCCGAGCAGCCGCCAGATTGGCGCGTTCAAGGATTTTCCGAGGATATCCCACAG
>JAPPPC010000895.1 GCA_028817685.1 Rhodospirillaceae bacterium | reverse complement strand
GTGTTGCGGCCTCCGACGTCATCAGCCCGCCATTCGACTGCATCAGCAACAGCGGGGCCGCTGTGCCTCCAGCGTCCAGTTCGCGGCGCAGCGACTCCAGATAGCCCTTCACGATCGGCATGATGTAGGTGTTGATCACCGTGGTCGAGGTGCGCTCGTACTCCTTCATCTCCGGCAGCACGTCGAAGCTGATGCAGAAGGGTAGGTCCGGCGCCTTGGCACGGATGATCTCCGCGATCGCTCGCTCATGCACCGGGTTGGCGTAGGCGTTCAGCAGGCAGACGGCGATCGCCTCGACCTTTTCGTCCAGCAGGGTCTGCACGACCCGCTCCGCTTCCGCCGGGTCCAGCGCGTCCTTCACATTGCCCTCGGAATCGACCCGCTCCTTCACCGTGCGGCGCAGATAGCGTTCGATCAGCGGCATGGGCTTTTCCCAGTGCAGATCGTACAGCCGCGGCATGCGCAGGGTGCGGATCTCCAGGACGTCGCGGAACCCTTCGGTGGTGATCAACCCGGTCCGCGCGCCTTTGGCTTCCAGGATGGCGTTCGACCCGACCGTGGTGCCGTGCAGCAGCTCGGCGATATCGGCCCCGGCCAGCTGCTGCTCCTCATAGACTTCGGCCAACCCATCGACGATCGCGCGTGCGTAATCGTCTACCGTGGAGGACACCTTCTTTGTCACGACCTTGCCGTCCGCGCCCAGAAAAACGATGTCGGTGAACGTGCCGCCGATATCGACGCCGACTCTGAATTCGCTCATGTTACGTCAGTCCCAGATCACGGTCTCAAACTCGATGTCGCCGCGTTCGGCACGCAAAGCCTCAGTGGCGGCCATATCGACCGTCCAGCCCTCGGTGTCGACGACCACGCCGTATTCCTCGCGCGCAGCGTCGATCGTCACCAGCTCGTTGCGCACGTCCTGCAGCACCGCCTCCGGGTCGCGCTTGTAGGGGTCGCCCCAGCCGCCGCCGCCCGCCAGCTCGTGCCGGAACACGTCGCCATGGCTGATATTCATCGTCGGTTTGGTGGTCAGGAGCTGGTTGTTGCCGTCGGGGTTGAGATAGTTCATCGAGGGCTTGCCCGCGCGGCCGCCATACAGGCCGTAGGGGCGCACCGCCCGCCGGTCGGAACGTACCTGCAGGATCGCCTCCTTTTCCAGGAAACGGTAATCGCGGCGATAAGGCGCGCCGCCGCGATACTGCCCCGCGCCGGCCCGGTCAGTCAGGAACTCATAGGCCAGGATCTCGATCGGCTGTTCGGCCTCGATCACCTCGACCGACTGCGAGGCCATGTTGGCGAAGATGTTGGAATTGCCCTGCAGACCGTCCGCCCAGGGCCGCCCGCCCCAGGTGCCGCAGGCGAAGTCGACGAAGATGTAAGGCTTGCGGTCCGCGTCATACCCGCCGATCGACACGCCGGTATTGCCGCCGTCGGACGCCGCGCCGACCTTGTCCGGCGTCAGCAGCGCCAGCGCCCCGAAGGCGCAGTCGACCATGCGGAACCCGGTTAGACCGCGCGCGGCGCAGGCCGCCGGCAGAACGGCGTTCGCGATGGTACCGGAGGGGGCTTCGACGCCGATGGCGCGGAACACGCCTTCATTGTTCGGGATACCGTCCGGCAGGATCGACCGCACCGCCGTGTAGGAGGCCGCCTTGGTGTAGCTCAGCGTGTTGTTGATCGCACCCTTGACCTGCTCCGAGGAGCCGGTCCAGTCGAAGCTCATGCTGTCGCCCTGCTTCGTGATGGTCACGAACAGGCGGATCGGCTGGTCGATATCGATGCCGTCATCGTCGATCCAGTCCTCGAAGCTGACCGTGCCGTCCGGCAGGTCGGCGACCGCGGCGCGGGTCAGTCGCTCGGCATAGTCGATGATCTCCGCCATGTAGATTTCGACCGTTTCCTCGCCGTAATCACCGACCAGTTCTAGGAACTGCTTCTCCGCGATGTGACAGGCGGCGAGTTGCGCGCGCAGGTCGCCGAACACCTGGACCGGTATGCGGACGTTCTTCTCGATGATCGACCACATGGTGTCGTTGCGCACGCCCTGGTCGTACAGCTTGAGTGGCGGGATGCGCAGCCCTTCCTGGTAGATCTCGGTCGAGTCGCTGGCATTCGAGCCGGGCACCCGGCCGCCGACATCGGCGTGATGGCAGATCGTCGCGGCAAAGGCGAGCCGCCGATCCCCGACGAAGATCGGCTTGAAGATGAAGATGTCCGGCAGGTGCATGCCGCCGTCGAACGGGTCGTTCATGATGTACATGTCACCCGGCTTCATCTCCGCCCCGAAGCGGTCCACGACCACGTCCAGCGCATCCGGGATCGAGCCGAGATGCCCCGGCAAGGTCAGGCCCTGGGCGACGAGCTTGCCGCCCGCGTCGGCGAAGGCGGTGGAGAAGTCCATATTGTCGCGCAGCACGCCGGAATAGGTCGTGCGGCAGATGGTCAGTGCCATCTCGTCGGCGATGGAGAAGATCGTGTTCTTGAACAGCTCGAACGCGATGGGGTCCTTGATCTCGGCCATAGTCGTTCTCGTCGATATTCTTTTAGAAAGCTCGTTTCACCCCCCATCCTAGCCTTCCCCTGCAAGGGGGGAAGGGAAAACGGAGCGTGTTCGATGTTTCGCTTCCTCCCCCTTGATGAAGGAGGACAGAGGTGGGGTGGACGGCGGAGACGTCTGTAGTCTGCCAACGCCGTTTCAACCCCTCACTTGTTCAGAAAATGCAGCGGCAGGCCCGGGCGCGGCCAGTCGAGGGCGATCAGTTTCCCGGTGAAGCTCTGCGTCAGATAGGCCGTCTGCAGGTCCGGCCCGCCGAAACAGATATTGGTGCAGAACATGTCCGGCGTCGGGATGTGCTCGATATCCTGCCCGTCCGGCGAAATCACCGTGACGCCGCCGCGGATCAGGGTGCCGATGCAGATATTGCCGGCGCTGTCGAGCGCCATGGAATCGAAGCGTTGATAGCCCGGCAGCCCGGCGACCAGCTTACCGCCATTGACTGACGGGAAGGGCTCGGTCTTGAGCTGGCCCGGGGCCGTCACTTCATAGGACCACAGCCGGCTGGTCTCGGTCTCCGCGACATAGACGGTCTTGTCGTCCGGCGACAGGCCGACGCCGTTCGGCGTGATGATCGGAAACGCCACTTCCGTGATGCTGCTGCCGTCCGGCAGGGCGTAGTAGAGGCCGCCCCGGTCCATATCGCGGTCGCGCACCTTGCCCAGATCGGTGAAGTAGAAACCGCCATGCTGGTCGAAGACGATGTCGTTCGGCCCCTTCAGCGGGTTGTCGCCGCATTGGGTGTAGAGGACCGTGACTTCGCCGGTATCCATGTCGACCCGCTCGATCCGGCCGCCGCTGTAATCGTCACCCTGGCCGACCGGGCGCAGCCGCTCCGGCGTCTCCTCCCAGTTGAAGCCGCCATTGTTGCAGATGTAGCAGGCGCCGTCCGGCCCGATGGCGGCCCCGTTCGGTCCGCCGCCGGTCTCCGCGATGGTCTCCTTCGAGCCGTCCGGCTGCACGCGGGTCAGCCGCGCCGCCTCGATCTCGACCAGCACGACCGAGCCGTCCGGCATCGCGATCGGCCCTTCGGGAAAGCGCAATCCCTCGGTGATGGTACGTAGCTCTGCCATGACGAAATCTCCCCGTATTCGTGTTGTATCGCCGCGAGGCTTGAGGCCGCGCTGGTTCGGGACGATTATGCGCCTCGGCGCGACAAACGAAAGGGCTGGCGATGGTGGAGATGGTGAACCGAGCAAAATTCCCGCAACCGGTTGACCGCGACGCGGTGGAGCGGAGCTGGCGCGACCGCGGCTATGATTGCCACACCTTCAACGATCCGCCGGGCCAACAATGGAACGATTTCGTCCACCGCACGAACGAGTTGGTGACAGTGGTCGAAGGCGAGTTGGAGCTGGAGATAGAAGGCGAGACCTGCACGGCGGGGCCCGGCGACGAAGTCTTCATCCCCCGCGACGCTGTCCACTCGGTGCGCAACATTCACAGCGGCCGGACGCGGTGGTTGTTCGGGTATGATTGAGGACGCCAGTCCCTAAAACCCGTACAGCCGCGCCGGGTTGTCCGCCAGGATCGCCTGGAACGTCGCCTCATCCGGACAGGCGTCGGCCAGCACCGCGAGACACTTTCGCTCATCCACATCGCCGTAGGGCACGGTCACCGTGTCTTCGCCCTCGGGGATTGGCTCGCGTTCGCCCGTGTGCGGCCAGTCGGTGCCCCAGACCATGCGGTCGGGGGCGGCCTCGATCAGGGCTTTCA
>JAPPPC010000110.1 GCA_028817685.1 Rhodospirillaceae bacterium | reverse complement strand
CCTACGTTTTGCCGACGGACATCTACGCGGAACTTGGCGGCGGTGTTTTCCGGGTCGACGATTTCCCGTTTGGCGGCTCCGTCAGCGGTCTTGGCGGCTGGTCCGCCTTCGGCCGTATCGGTGGCGACATAGGCGACAATCAGAGCTGGCGTCTCGGCGGCTACACGCTGCAGGGTGACGTGAACGCGCGCCAGACCAATGAGAATGCGATCACCTTTACCGGCAAGTCGAACCTCTACGCGGTCGATCTACGTTACACCTGGGCGCCGACCGGTAATGCGAACGAGCAGGAGCTCATCCTGCAGGCTGAGTATTTCCATCGTTTCGAGGACGGCGAATACAATGTCGGTAACGGACTCGTTTCCTTCGACGACGATGCCGGCGGCTGGTATGCGCAGGCCGTCTATAAGTTCGCACCGGCTTGGCGTGTGGGGCTGCGCTACTCACGGATGCATGCGCCGGATACGCCGCTCGGCCTCGTTGGCAGTGCCCTCGACTCCGCCGGCCATGACCCCGAAGCGTTCGCCGTCATGGGCGATTGGACGAACAGTGAGTACGGTCGAATCCGCGTGCAGTACAATCGCGAGGAACTGGCGGACAACCGGTCGGACAATCAGTTCCTCCTGCAATATATCATGAGCATCGGTGCGCACGGGGCGCATCCGTACTAGGCCAGATGCTTAAAAATTTTGTATTACCGGCCGTTGCCGCAGCGCTGCTGTTGGCAGCGGCCGGGCCCGCCAACGCGGCGGTGAAGGGCTTCGCGTGCGAGCCGGAATGGGCTGCGTTAGCGCGGGAAATCGGCGGTGACCGGGTCACGGCTTATAGCGCCACGCATGCTCGCCAAGACCCCCACCACATTCGCGCCCGGCCCAGTCTCGTCGCCAAGATCCGGCGTGCCGGTTTGGTCGTCTGTTCCGGTGCCGGACTGGAAGTCGGCTGGCTGCCGCTGCTGCTGCAGCGTGGCGGTGGCGGAATCCAAGCGGGTAAGCCCGGTCATTTGATGACGTCCGGCCATGTGGAGGTTAGCGAAAAGCCCGGTTCGATCGACCGGAGCCTTGGCGATTTGCACCCGGAAGGCAATCCGCATGTCCATCTCGACCCGCGGAATATTTTGAGCCTCGCCGAAACGCTTTCGAAGCGGCTTTCGGCGATCGACCCTTCGGGTGCCAGTCATTACGCCGACCGTCTTAACGGTTTCACCGCGTCCTGGAAAGCGGCGATGGCACGCTGGGCGCCGCGGGCGGCCGCGTTGCGCGATGTGCCCGTTGTTGTCCACCACAAATTCTGGTCCTATTTCATCCGCTGGACGGGCATGCGCCAAACGGGCACGCTAGAGGCGAAGCCGGGCATTCCACCCAGCGTAAGTCATCTGGAGGCCCTGTTGGCCTCAACGCTAGAGAGCAATGTCCGCGCCATTCTGCGTACGCCATACGATGACACCGATCCGGCCGAGTGGTTGTCGAGCCGGGCCGGCGTGCCTGTCGTCGAACTGCCGGCGACGGTGGACCGCGAGGCGCCGCCTGGGGCACTCGCGGCCTATTTCGACGACGTGCTGAGCCGGCTGGAAAAGGCTATTGGACAGCGTTGACGCCCTGGACATCGTCGCACCGGCCCTTGTCGCCGGTATTCTGATCGCCTCTATCCACGGGCCGCTTGGGATCGAAGTGCTGCGGCGCGGGATCATTTTTATCGATCTCGCTATTGCGCAGATTGCCGGTCTCTGTGTCGTGCTCGTGGATCTTTTTACGCATGAGGAGTCCTGGGTACTGCGCCAGATCGTGGCGCTGGGCGGGGCACTTTTGGCCGCGTGGTTTTTCCGAATCGTCGAGAAAGCGCTTCCAAAAGAGCAGGAGGCGATCATCGGCGCCTGTTTCGTGCTTGCGGCATCCGGCGTGTTGTTGGCGCTCGCCAACCACCCGCATGGCGGCGAAGCGATGCAAGATATCCTTTCCGGCCAACTCCTGTTCGTTGCCTGGGCGGACATTCTGGCCTTTGCGCCGCTCTACGCCGTCGCGATCCTGTTGTGGTTCGGCTGGCCAAAGGTGCGGGAGGGCGCCTGGTTTTTTGCGATCTTCGCGCTGGTCGTGACCGCATCCGTCCAGCTTATCGGCCTTTACGTCGTCTTCGCGAGCCTCATCCTGCCGGCCCTCGCGGTGAACGCGCTGCCGTCCACGCGTGTTCGCTGGGCTCTAATATGCGGTTGGGTGGCGGTGCTGGCAGGCGTTGGGCTCTCGGTGCTGAGTGACCTTCCCACCGGGCCGCTGCTCGTATTCGTCTATGCGGTGACCGCCGTACTCTTTCGGGGATTTGGCCGCATGGCCGGTCAGCGTGTACCCTAGCGCTGCGCAACCGTGCGAGGATGCTAGACCGTGCAGATAGACCCGTTGACCGCGCATTTCGGCGCCCGGGTGACCGGCGTTGATATCGCCAGTCCACTCGATTTCGTGACCTTTAAGCAGATACGTCAGGCGTTCGATGACTATTCGATCCTGATCTTTCCGGACCAGGCGCTCGACGACCAAACGCAAATTGCGTTCAGCGAACGGTTCGGCCCGTGCGAACCGACGGTGACCGCCAATCCCGCGAAAGGAACCGTTTTCGCGCGTCAGTCGAATCTCGACATTAAGACCGGCGAGCCGATCCCACTGGACGATCGGCGCATGGCCTATCAGAAGGCCAACTATCTTTGGCATTCCGACAGCAGTTTCAAAGCGATCCCGTCCTTGTGTTCGATCTTGTCGGCGCGTGAGGTTCCGCCGGAGGGCGGGGCGACCGAGTTTGCGTCGACCCGTGCTGCCTATGCCAGCTTGTCCGATGAACAGAAAGCGGAGTTGGACGCGCTCGTTGTCGAGCATGATTTCGTGCGCGGCCGGGCGCTGGTCGGTTACGAATATACGCCGGAAGAACGCTCTCCCTATCCGCCGGTCCGGCATAAGTTGGTGCGGACAAATGCCGGAAACGGCAAGAAGTCCGTCCTGGTTGGGGCACATGCCAGCAGCATCGTCGGCTGGCCGGAAGAGAAGAGTCGCGCCCTGCTGGATGACCTATTGGAACGAGCGACTATCCCCGAGAATTGCCTGCGCCACGAATGGCGTACCGGCGACGTTATCGTCTGGGACAATCAGGCCGCTGTGCACCGTGCCACTGCCTATGACGCGGCAAAGCACCGCCGGCTCATGCAGCGCACGACGATCTCCAGTCAGGGGGCCTGGCCAGAATTTCAGGCCTGATGTGATCCGGCGGGCGTCGCACGCCGACGCTAATTTTTATCCAACATATACGGGCGTTGGATGCCAGGCAGGGTATTATTTAATTAAACGGAATACTGTTTCTAATTTAGCGGCATTTTCATATAGAAATTAAATAATACCTTTCGGACCAACCAATCATCCACTTGGAGAGATGCGATGAAAGCGATGGTCCTGAACGCCTATGGCGAAAGCGCCGAATTCCAGCAAACCGAAATGACCAAGCCCACGCCGGCGGCTGGGCAAGTGCTTGTTCGCGTTGCCGCCACCAGCGTCAACACGGTCGACACAATGATCCGCCGGATGGGGCAGACGGAGCTGCCGCTTTCACCGGACCTGCCCGCCGTGCTGGGTATGGACTTTGCCGGGACCGTCGACGCGGTCGGCCCTGATGTCACCGGTTTCGCGCCGGGCGACGAGGTCTATGGCTGCGCCGGCGGGCTCGGCGATCTGCAGGGCGCGCTGGCCGAATACATGCCGGCCGATGCCCGGCTGATCGCCCACAAACCGGCGTCGTTGTTGATGCGCGAGGCGGCGGCCCTACCGCTTGTCGGCATCACCGCCTATGAGGGCCTCCAGCGCGCCGGGGTGAAGGCCGGGCACACGGTTCTCGTGCACGGTGGCGCGGGCGGCGTCGGTCATGTCGCCACCCAACTGGCCAAGCATGAGGGCGCCGAGGTCTTCGCGACCGTCGGCGGTGCCACGCAGGCGGAAATCGTCGAAGGGTACGGTGCCACGGTGATCAACTACCGGACCGAGAGCGTTGCGGATTATGTCGCCCAACATACGGGCGGCGCTGGGTTTGACGTCGTGTTCGATTCCGTCGGCGGTGCAAACATGGCGAACTCGTTCGAGGCCGCCGCGCTGAACGGCCAGATCGCCTCCACGGTTTCTTTGCTGGAGCTCGACCTGACACCGGTCCATTTCAAGGGGTTGTCCCTGCACGTGGTCTTCATGCTGATCCCGATGCTGCACGACCATCAGCGCGAAGCACATGGGGCGATCCTCACACGGCTCGCTGAGATCGTGGACGCCGGTGCATTACGGCCGCTGCTCGACTCGCCGCGTTTCGGGCTTGCCGAGGTGGGTGCTGCTTATGAGCGGCTGGCGGGTGGTCAGGCAAATGGCAAGGTGGTGGTCGAGCTTTAGGCGTCCCCCGTTTGGCTCGCTAGTCCAGCTCAGACGACCGCCACCGGACGCACCGGGCAGCCCGTCGCGCCCTTGTATTTTGTCGGTAGCAGGATGAAGCAGAAGGTCGTGACCGCGTCGCGCACCAGATCGTCCATCATCAAATTCTCGACCAGATAGACGCCGGCCTCGACGAGCGCGTGCTGGTGCACCGGCATCGAGATCTTCGGGTGCTCGGTGCCGGGCAGCACCTCGATCGCCATGTTGTCGCAGCAGATCGCGACCACGTCCTGGCTCGTTAGCCATTCCGCCGCGCCGATCTCGATTCCCGGCTCGCCACCGACATAGCGGTCGTTGTCTTCCATGAAGAACCGGCCCCAGCCGGTATTGAGACAGAAAACGTCGCCCGGTTGCAGGCCGACGTCGGCCTGGTCCAATGCACGCTGCAGATCGTCGCGGGTGACGGCGCGTCCGGCTTCCAGAAACTCGCCGCCGTCCAGCGTGGAGACGTCGATGCAGACGCCGCGGGTGATGATCGATGGTGCGTGCTCGATGCCGAGATTCTCCAACCCCCAGTCGCCGACCTCGTCGTCGGCACTGCGGCCGCCATACATCGCATCGCCCTTGGTGAAATGTCCCAGCGCGTCGATATGCGTGCCCACATGGGTGGTCATCTCGATCCGTTCCAAATTGGAGCCGGCATCGTTCTCCGCACCCAGCGTGCGCCGGCGCTTGATGCCGTTCTGCGCCGTCGCCGAGGAGGTGATGACGTAGGGCAGCTGCACCGGTTCGATCTTCGGGGCGCCCATCTCGATGACGTGGCTCAGATCGTATATCCGACCTTCCTTCACCGATCCCAGCGCGGCCAAGGTGGTCTCTGCCGTCAGCAGGTGGCCGGCGCCCAATTGATCGCCCGCGCCCCAGCGCGCATGGTCGTGGATACAATTCGTCATCGGGATGCCTTTCAGTTCGGAAGATCGAATTGCAGTTTATGGGATCGCCCGGGCGAAATAAATTGGACGGGCAGTCAGGGAGAGGAACGATGCGCAACGCGAACCGGCAATTGAAACTGAAGGCGCGGCCGGAAGGTCTCGCCGGACCGGAACATTTCGAGGAGGCGGTGACATCGATCCGCCAGCCAGATCCGGACGAGGCGCTGCTGGAGACGGTCTACGTTTCCGTCGACCCGGCGATGCGGGTCTGGCTGAAAGAGGACCCCGGCTACGTACCACCGGTCGAGATCGGAGATGTCATGCGTGCGGGCGGCATCGCGCGGGTCGTCGAGAGCCGCATCGACGGTATTGCCGCGGGCGACTATGTGATGGCGCGGGTCGGCTGGCAAACCCACCCGACCTTGGGCCCGGAAGGCATGCACAAGGTCGATCTCGAGCTGGGGTCGCTGGAGGACTGGATCGGGCCGCTCGGCACGACGGCGCTGACCGCCTGGTTCGGGATGCGCGCAGTCGGCAACATCGCGGCGGGCGAGACGGTGCTCGTTTCCGGCGCCGCGGGCGGGGTCGGACAAGTCGCGGGGCAGGTCGCCCGGTTGGAAGGCTGCCGCGTCGTCGGGATCGCCGGCGGACCGGAGAAGTGCCGATTCATCACCGAGGAACTCGGCTACGACGCGTCGATCGACTACAAGGCGGTGCCCGATCTTGCCGACGCCATCGCGCAGTCCTGTCCGGACGGGATCGACGTCTATTTCGACAATGTCGGCGGGCCCACACTGGACGCTGCCCTCGGCGCCTTGCGCCACAAGGGGCGGGTGGTGATCTGCGGGCGCATTTCGCAGACCGCCGCAGCGGAACTCTATGGTATCACGAATATCGGCATGCTGATCGGCAAGCGTGCCCGCATGGAAGGCTTCATCGTTTCCGACTTCCAGGACAGCTATGGCGAGGCACGGCGCTGGCTGTCGGAAAAGCTGAAATCCGGCGACCTGAAGCAGAAGCTGCACGTGCTCGACGGGCTGGAAAGGGCGCCGGAGGGATTGACCATGTTGTTCGAGGGGACGTCGACCGGGAAGCTGGTCGTGAAGCTGTCGGATTAGCGCTTCCGCACCCAGAACTGGTACATGCCGCGGAACGTATCCGGGTTGGCGGTTTCGAAACTGTGCCACGCATCGAGGTCGGTGACCTGGTCGCCATGTCCTTTCCGGAACGCGCGAACCGTGTCCTGGTCGCGCATTTCGAAGCCGAGGAATTGCAGGTCCAGCGCCATGAGGGCGTCGGCGATTTGTGAGAGAGTGAAGCGGTGCTCCTGAACGTGGAAGACCAGGTCGCGCCATTCGCTCGCACTGTAATAGCTATGCCGTTTGTGCAGGCTTTCCAGCGCGGGGTCTGCGGCGACCAGTTCGCGGGCGCGGCGGATGCCAGAAGGCGTTGCGGCGAGCTCGTGTTCCGCGATGAGAGCGCGGCCGGCGATCACGTCCTGTCGGGCCGCTTCGCTGTACAAGCCGATCTTCATCACACCACCGGGATGCAGCAAGTCGGATAGTATCTGCCAGCCGACCAGAGGGTCGTCCAGGTGATGCAGCACGCCGACGCATTCGATCAGATCGAAGCGCCGGTCGAGCTGGCCCAAAGCCAGGATGTCCGCCTGAGCGTATTCGATATTTCCGATATCGGCGTCGCGCGTCTTACGCACGGCGTAGCTCAGACTGCTCAAGCTGAGATCGATCGCCAGGATAGCGGCATTTTCATATCGGCTGGCTGCCAACAGCGGCTGCTGTCCCGTGCCACAGCCAGCGATCAGCACGTCTGGTGCTTCAGGCGAGCTATATTCGCCCAGATCGAAATGAAGCGGCGCGCCGCGCAGCACCTCGCCGATCGGGTTTGGGGTGTGGCGTGAGGCGAAACGGGACCAGCGCGGATAGGGGTTCGTCTCGTACTGTTCGCGCACGGCTGCCGAGACCGAATTTTCGATTGGTGTGAGCGCCGGGATTTCGGTGCGCAGACGGCGTTCTTCGATCGGTTCGGTGACTTGCTTTTGGATGACAGCCTTCAGGGGCGCCGGCCACTCCCGATCCGGCCATTGTTCCGCATCTTCAAGTTCGTGCAGCGGCCGGTAGGTGGCGAGGGTTGCGAGCGCCATGGGCACTAGGTCGGATGTCTCGGCCAATTCGGCGACCGCATTTTCTTCCGCTTCGGTGACCGCGAAGACGTACTCGTTCAGAAAGCAGTGCTGCGCCAGCGCGCAGGCAAAGGGCAGGGCCTCCGGCGCGGCGCATAGCAATGCGCGGCGGCGCGCGGTCAGTGTCGCCTCGATGTCGAGATCCCGGAACGGGCTGAGTGTGAGCGCGCGTAGCAGCAGCGGATCGTCGGGGAAGGGCCCGTCATCCTGCAAGATCGCGTGCAACGCGGGCAGGATCGCGGGAACCACCGTCTGCGGATCTACGGCTTGATGGTCCAACAGCGTCAGAACCTCGTCGCGGAAGGCATCGTTGAGGGAGTCGATGCGCACCCGCTCGATCCCGGCCGCGAGCGCGACCCAATTCGCATCGCTGTCCCGGTCCAGTCGGACGGCGCGGCGCAAACTGTCAAGCGCGTCCGCCGTGTTGCCACAAGCCAGAAGCGCGGTCCCGAGATTGGCGTGTGCCGGCGCGAGGCTGGGGTCGACCGACAGGGCGTGTCGATAATGCGGTATCGCCTCCTCGGGTTGCCCGCAATTGAGCAGTGTGTCGGCGAAGTGGCAGCGCGCTTGCACGAAGTCCGGTGCTAGGGTGACCGCACGCTCAAAACGGCCCAGCGCCGCTTCCTGTTCGCCGCGCGCCTGAAGGAGGAGACCCAAATTGTGATGCCCTTCGGTGAAGTCCGGGCTGAGGGACAGGGCGGTTTCGAAATGCGCGATAGCGTCGTCGTCACGGCCGAGATCCTGGAGGACGAGGGCCAGGTTGCCATGCATCTCACCGACCTGCGGCGCGAGTGCGACCGCCCGTCCGATCAGTTCGGCAGCTTTTTCATGTTCCTCCCGCTCATGCGCAACGAGACCCAGCAGATGCAGCGCGTCGTGATGGTCTGGCAGGGCGTCCAGAATTTGCGAGTAGATCGACTCCGCGTCGTCTAAGCGGCCGGCATTATGGTGCTGAATGGCCAGTTCCAAGGCCTGGGCGACGGTGACTCTTTGGGACATGTTCTCGGCCGGGGAGTGTGGAGAACCCACTATAGGCACATCGCGAACGCGGCGGAATGCGGTTTCGCCTGCCGGTCCCGCCGCCTACAATCCCACGACCACGATTACAGGAAACGAAGACATGGCGCCCATCGATTTGCATTTCTGGCCGACGCCGAACGGCTGGAAAATCACCCTCATGCTGGAAGAATGCGGCCTTCCGTACGAGATAAAATACGTCAATCTGCGCGAGAAGGGGCAGTTCTCCGAGGCGTTCCTGAAGATTTCGCCAAACGGCCGTATGCCGGCAATTGTCGATCCCGACGGGCCTGGCGGCGAACGGATATCGATCTTCGAGTCCGGTGCCATCTTGCAATATCTCGGTAACAAGACGGGCCAGTTCTACCCGGCCGAACAGCGCGCGCGCAGCGCGGTCGAGGAATGGCTGTTCTGGCAGATGGGAGGGCTCGGTCCCATGGCGGGGCAGGCGGCGCATTTTCGCAATTACAAGAAAGACAAGATCGAATATGCGATCGAACGCTACACCAATGAAGTCATCCGGCTGTACGGCGTGATGAACACGCGCCTGTCGGACCGCGACTTCCTGGGCGGTGACTATTCCATCGCCGATATGGCCTGCTGGCCTTGGATCCGCGGTTACAAGGCCTACGGTATCGATCTGACGGAATTCGCCAATCTGCGCGCCTGGTTCAAGCGCGTCGGCGCGCGCCCGGCGGTCGAGCGGGCGGCCAATATTGGAAAGGAGCAATTCATAGAGTCGCAGAAGCGATCGCAGTCGTCGATTTGAGGACAGGGGCATGAGCGGCGAATACAGAATATTCGGAGCGGAGATGTCGCCCTATTCGGTCAAGGTAAGGGCCTATTTCCGCTACAAGGGCATCCCGCATCAGTGGCTGTCGCGGCGGGCGAACGAAGAAGAGTTTCAGAAATACGCCCGGCTGCCGATCGTGCCGTTGGTTGTGACGCCGGACGGCACGGGCATCCAGGATTCGACACCGATCATGGAGAAGCTTGACGCGGATTTCCCGGAGCCTTCCATCCATCCCGAAGACCCAGTGCTGAATTTCCTGTCGGCTCTAATCGAGGAATATGGTGACGAGTGGGGCAATAAGCTGATGTTCCATCACCGCTGGTTCGGTGAGGCCGACCAGTTGGCGACCGCGCATGTGCTGGCGCGCGGCGGTATGCCCGATGCGCCCTGGGACGCGGTAAGCGAGGCGGCGGCGACCATACGCGAGCGCATGGTGAGCCGTGTTCATTTCACCGGGTCGAGCCCGGAGAACGCGCCGTTGATCTCTGCCTATCTCGACCGGCTGCTTGAAATACTCAAGCCTCATCTGGCCGAGCGGAAGTACCTGTTTGGTGCGCGGCCGGCCTTCGCCGATTTTGGGCTGGGCTTGCAGATCTACGAGATGGCGCTCGATCCCACCGCGGGGGCGATCATCCGAGCGCGCGCGCCGGAGGTGCTCGCGTGGGCCTATCGCATGACGGAGCCGCGTAACGACGGTCCGTTCGAAAGCTGGGAGAGTTTGCAGCCGACACTGGAGCCGCTGCTGCGCGATGCGGGCGATTTCTTTCTGCCCTGGTCGGCTGCAAACGCCCGGGCGTTGCAGGAAGGCGAGGAAAGCTTCTCGGTCACTCTGGGGGGCAAAAACTATGTGCAGGGGCCGCAGAAGTACCACGCACGGTCGCTCAACGCGTTGCGGGAACGCTACGCAGCGGTCACCGACAAGTCCGCGCTTGATCCAATTTTGGCGGCGGCGGGCTGCCTGCCTTATCTCGCGTAGTCAGGCCCAGATCAGGTTGCGGTAGGGCACCGGACCTCCTCTTTCGATGTCGTCGTACAGGGTGATTTCCCAGTCGAGATAATCGACGACATTCTGCCGCACGTCGCCTGGCCGTTCGGAAGAGGCGAGCCAATGGTCGACGCGCGTTGAGGCCAGCCGCAGGATCCCGGTCGCAGGCGCGTTGCCGGCGCGCTTCCAGGCTGCGTTGCCTCCTTCGAGGACGGAAAGCGTGTCAGGCAAAGAGTCGCCCAGATCGCGCGCCGCCAGCTTCGCGCGAAGACCGTCTTCGGAAGTGAGGACCGTCGGCCCATCATGCGGTTCTGCCTGCAGCAGATCCGCGAGTGCGACGCGTGAGCACCAGATCGCGCCCGGGATATGACCCGCTTCGTGCGCGTCTGAGGTTCCGACATCGATCAGGCGAACATTTTCCAAGCTGCTCAGCGTTTCGATATCGATGCAGGGTGCCTGTAAGTCGGAAAAATCCAGGTCGGATGCGGGTTCGGGACCGGTCGCCAAGGCTTCACCCTCGAGCCCGTTTTCCAGGATCACGATTTCGCCCCAGCCCATCTTCGTCAGCCATAGGGCGTTAACCGTTGCGCGCACCGTATCGTCGTCGATCAGGACATAGCGTGCGTTCAGCGTCGCGAAGTACTGCTCTGGGCTCATCGGCAGACGGCCTTCCGGCGCACAGCGCGACCCAGGGATGTGACCGGCCTCGAATTCCGGGTGAGTCCGCACATCGAGCAGATAAGTGGTGCGCTCAGGTTCGCTGCGCCAGCGCCCCAGAGTCTCTGTGTCGATCTTCTTGATCCCGGCCGCCTCAGCGATGCGTGCCGCCCTGGCAATACCGCCTTCGCGGGACGCATCGGAGGGCGGTGCGGCGGCGCGGTCTGAATCTTTTTCCAGCTCATAGCCGTCGAGCAGCCAACCGCGCGTTCCGTGAAACAGGACGCGGACTTCGTTCGGTACGCCGGCAGCAACCAGGCTGAGCCCGCCGAGAATGCCGCGTGTCCCGCTCATGCAGTTCACCACCACCTTGGTATTCGGGTCAGGCACCAAATCGTCGAAGGAGCGAACCAGATCGGCGGACGGCACGTTGATGCTGCCCGGAATATTGCCCCAGCGGAACTCGCGGTTCGGCCGGCTATCGAGCACGATCCAGTCCTCGTCGGAGTCGAGCGCGTCGTTCAGTTCGTGCGGCGAGATAAAATTCGGTTTGCCGTTGATCCGCGCAAAGGCACCGAACCCCTTGGCCGGGACTTCGATCTCGGGAAACAAGGCTTCGCCGGCCTCACGCCAAGCCGGTGCGCCGCCCTCCATGACCGCGATATCGGTATAGCCAAGCGGTTCGAGACGTGCAGCTGCGACAGTCGCTTCCCCCTCTCCGCCGTCCATCAGAACCATGCGCGTGTCGCGTCGAGGCACCAGCATCCCGATCGTGATCTCGATTTCCGAGAGGGGCAGATTGGCAGCCAGCAGCGCATGGCCGGTGCCGAACGGCATGATCTCGCGCACATCGATGAAGGCAATTTCCTCACCGTCGGTAAGCATCTTGGAAACGTCCTGGGCGGAGACGAGACGGCTCATGGTGGTCACCCTGTTCCTGATAAAGAGGGCGAGGATTGGCCGCGATCGAATTCCTGTCAACTGTCCTTGCCGCGCGAGTGAGCGCGCCGCATTATCCTGGACGCAGAGAGATCAAGATTCAAAGGAAGCTCCCATGAAAGTGAGTATTGGCCTGCCGTCCGGTGACTGGTCGGAAGTCGGCCCCGCGGCGGCCAAGGCGGAAGCGATCGGCTTCGATGCCGTATCGACAGTCGAGCTGGCGCACGAACCGTTCCTGCGGCTGGCTTTGGCGACACAGGCTACCGAGAAAGTAGAACTGTCGACGGCGATCGCGATCGCGTTTTCGCGCAGCCCGATGGTGGTGGCCAACATGTCGTGGGATCTGCACGCAAATTCGGGAGGCCGCTTCTATCTCGGTCTCGGAAGCCAGGTGAAAGGCCATAACGAACGCCGGTTCAGCGTGCCCTGGTCGGCGCCGGCACCGCGCATGCAGGAGTATATCGAGAGTCTGCGCGCGATCTGGCGGTGCTGGCAGACCGGCGAGAAACTGAACTACGTCGGTGAACATTATCAGTTCACCCTGATGACGCCGGAATTCTCGCCGCCGAAGAACGATCTGCCGATGCCGGCAGTGTCGCTCGCTGCGGTGGGACCGGCGATGCTGCGGGTCGGCGGCCGTGTCGCTGACGGCGTGCGTCTGCACTCCTTTTGCACCAAGCGTTACATGGAAGAAGTCTGCATGAGCCATATCGCCGAAGGGCTCAAGCAAAGCGGCCGGGAACGCAAAGACATCGAGATCTACGGCGGCGGTTTCGTCGCTACGGGCGAAGACGATGAATCGGTCGCCAAGATGCTCGATACCGTGCGTTACCGCGTCGCCTTTTATGGCTCAACCCGGACTTACTTCCCCGTCTGGGAGCTTTATGGGCTGGAAGACCTCGGTCTGAAGCTCCACCAAATGGTCGCTGACCGGAAATGGGACAAGATCGCGGGCGAGGTGTCCGACGATGTGGTGCGGCTGTTTGCGGCTGTCGGTACGTTCGACAATATCGCCGGGGCGATCGAGGAACGTTTCTCCGGAGCCGATGCGCTGAATCTCACCTTGCCGGAGGGCACGAATGCCGGCGTGATGGGTGAGATCGTGCAAGACCTCAACCGTATCGATACGCCCTATGCCGGACACAATACGGCGCGGTGGGGGGACGTGGCCTAGGGCGTATCGCGGTTGGTCGGAATCGTTTCAGCGAGCCAGTAACTGTGATGGCATGTTTTACTGGCTTATGGTCCCCACAAGGCCGGTTCTTGCCACGGCGTCGGCACGGAGAGCGTGCCTGAAAGCGGAAGCGCATTGTTGCTGAAGGCAAGTGCCTGCCAAGCCTCCTTCCATTCCGGCGGCAGCGGGTAGGGTGGCGCGATCGTTTCCGTCGGCGCGAAACCGAAACGTCGGTAATACTGTGGGTCACCGAGTACGCAGACCCCACTGACGCCAGATTCTTCCAGCTGTGTGAAACCTTCGCGAACGAGTGCACCGCCGATGCCTTGATGCTGGTGGCCTAGCGCGACGGCGAGCGGTCCGAGAAGCGCGATACGGGCGCTTTGACCGATAAGGGTGCAGGGCGTGAAGAGTATATGACCCACCACAGCGTTTTCGGCACGCGCGACGAGCGACAGCACGGTGGATCGTTGCGTAAGGAGAGCCCGAACGAGCGGCAGCAGGTCTTCATCGGGAAACGCCGCCGGATAAATTCTTTCTATCGACGCCAAGTCGTCGGGCTGACTTTCACTTATTCCAATCATGATTTATTGCCACCGGTGCGCATCATCGTTTCCGGGAGAAGAACTCGACGATGGCCTGTTTGTGTTCGTTGTTGCAACGCTGATGCGTCTTTAGCAGCTCGCGATAGGCGCCTTGCACGTAGCCGTGCAAAATTCCGATAAAGGCGAGTTGCCGGTCGGACCAGATATCACGCTGACGCTCCCGCCGCATAAGCGGCCGATAGCTGAGATTTCGCCAGTCCAACTCGCAATGTTCGGTGAGCGCTGTGTCGGCAGCGCTGTTGACGATCCGCCGCGCGTCTTCCCGCGGGATCACGCCTTGGCGCTCTTCCGCCGGTGTCACCGGTGCCGGGGACGAACCGTCGCGCAATTGGCCTTGCGGCAGCAGCTTATTGGCGGTGTCAACGGCATGCGCCACGACTTCCTCGGCGATCTTACCGGACAGAAAGCTCTCTTCGTCGACGGCATTGACACTGGCCGGGGTAAGCCCAGCCAAAAAGAACAGGCTGTAAAAGAGACGTGTGGCGGGCTTGGATGTCATGCTTTCTGACTTAGGATACCTATCGGCGCATACAACCACTCATTCCGCGCGCTTTGCCACCTACCGTTTTCCAGGAATGGTTGCGCTCGCATCCGTTCCGCTGGATCATCGTTGGGAACCATTCTGAATAGAAAGGCATGCCAAATGAGCCGCGAACCCGTCCATATCGACAAACCCTGGGTCAAGAAAATAGCTTTCGCACAAGGCGTTACCGTGGATGGTAAACTATTGTTTTCCTCTGGCATTACGGCGCGTGCGCCGGACGGGAGTGTCGTCGGGGTGGGCGATATCCGCAAGCAGATTGAAACCTGTTTCTCCAACCTCGGCGACGTGCTGCGCGCTGTCGGCGCCGATTTCAAGGATGTCGTGAAATACACCATGTACACCACGGATATCGATGCCTTCCGCGAGCACACGGATGTCTATACCGCCCATTTCATCGATCATCCGGCTAGCACCCTGGTCGAGGTCAGCAAGTTGGCGCATCCGGACATGACGGTCGAAATCGAGGCGGTGGCGCGAATTCCGTAAAGTTCTCGCGCCGCGTTGGATTTTTCTTCCCGTTCAATTCCCTGTTTGCGCGCATGTCGGAAAGGGTCTAAGCGTGCGGGAGTACCTGTTGGCGGGGGCGCGGGGTGAGTACGTCAGAGACATCGAAGCGGCATAGTCTGCTGGGCGGCGTGGCCGAAGACCGGCCGGCCCGCGCGGCGACGCTGATGGTGTTCGCACTGTTCATGCTGAGTTTTCAGGATTCGATCGTGAAGCTGACCAGCGATGCGGTGTCCTTGTGGCAGTTCCAGCTGATCCGGGCATCGATCAACCTCGGCCTGTTGATCGTCGTGACGCGGTTGATATTGGGCGCGAACTGTCCGCCGCCGAAGCGGGTTTGGGCCGTGGCGCTTCGCAGCATGTTTCTCGTCGGTGCGATGCTGTGCTTTTTCGCCGGCGTGCCGTTTCTCAATCTTTCGGATATCGCCGCGGGTCTCTATGTCTTTCCGCTCTTCGTCGCATTGCTGTCGGCCATACTCCTAGGCGAAAGGGTCGGGCCGCGGCGGATCGCCGCCATAATCGTCGGCTTCACCGGAACATTGCTGATCCTGAAGCCGGGGACGGATGGATTTCAGCTTGTATCGCTGATGCCCATCGGCGCGGCACTTTGTTACGCCGGAACGATCCTGACGACACGCCGCCTGTGCCGGGATGAGTCGCCGATAACGTTGTCCTTTGGCGTGGGCGTTACCTTCCTCATCGTCGGCGTGATTGGCACAGTCGTGTTCACTTTCGTCGTGGCGCCGGCGGGCGCGGCCGACTGGCCGTATCTGTTGACCGGCTGGCGGGACGGTATCACCTGGTGGATCGTGGGCCTCATCGTAGCCTGTTCCTGCTTGAACCTGACCGCAAACATGATGCTGGCGCGCGCCTATCAGAGCGCGGAGGCGAGCTGGCTCGCGCCTTTCGACTACAGCTATATCGTCTTCGCGACCTTCTGGGGCTATGTGTTCTGGCAACACATCCCCGATGCGCTGACCTTCCTCGGCATGGCCATGATCGCCGGGGCGGGCGCCTTCGTCGCCTGGCGGGAAAAGGTCGCATCGGAGCGCGCGGCAGCGAAGGCATGACGGACGCGCAAGGGCACGCGGAAGACGAACCAGGGCGTTGGCGTGAGATTTTTATCGGCCGGCTCGGTGTCTACACGCTGATCCTCAATCTCGGCATGGCGGTGTTTGCCATCAATCATTTCGTTGTATCGACGATCATGCCGACCGTCGTTGCCGATATCGGCGGCCTGGATTTCTACACCTGGGCCTTTTCACTGTTTGCTGTCGGTTCAATTGTCGGTGCGGCGAGTGCTGGCCCGATCAGCGACGCCTACGGCATGCGCCGGGTGTATGCCGGGGCGGGGCTGCTAATGGGGCTCGGGCTGGCGGGCAATGCAATGGCC
>JAPPPC010000449.1 GCA_028817685.1 Rhodospirillaceae bacterium | reverse complement strand
GAAGACGGAATCGCGCTCGCCCGTGTCGCCGCCGCGACACATTGGCACCCGGCTTGACTGCCCGAAGGCCTGTCGCCGGGATTGCGCGAAGCCGCGACCTTGTCTCCTGACGTGCTCGACGCGCCAGATGAACAGGACCGCGTCGCCTCTGCCGTAACGTTTGGTTACATCTGTGATCTGGCGGCGGTGGAAATCGATCCGAACACGGGGCGTATCACCGTTGAAACCTACGTTTCGGTGCATGATGTCGGGCGTGTGCTCAACCCAATCCTGGTCGAAGGCCAGGTGCGCGGCGGTTTCGCCCATGGTTTCGGCGCCGCCGTGATGGAGGACCTCGTCTACGATTCCGAGGGTAACTTTCTCTCTGGCTCCTTTGCCGACTACGCCTGTCCAACCGCAGCCGACTTGCCGCCTGTGACCGTCGGTCACGTGGAGACCGCATCCCCAGCCAACGCGTTGGGCTCCAAAGGGATGGGGGATGGCTCATCGATGCTGACCCCCGCAGTGATGGCCAATGCCGTTGCCGATGCGCTTGGCCGCGATGAAGTCGAACTACCGCTGACCCTGGATCGGGTCTGGCGGCTGGCCCGGGAGGCGTCGTGAAGCCCGCGCCGTTTGCCTATATCCGGCCGGAGACCCAGGATGAAGCATTGTCGGCACTGGCTGAGCATGGCGATGATGCGCTGGTCCTGGCCGGGGGCTTGTCCCTTGGCGCGATGCTGAATATGCGGCTGGCTTTCGCTGAAACGGTTATCGATATCAATCGGATTCCGGCGTTGAACCGGATCGAACGGGTTGGCGAAAATTTGCGGACCGGCGCGATGGTGCGCCAGGCGGATGCGCTGAAGTCAGCAGATGTTTCGGAGGCCGCGCCGCTGTTACGCCTTGGGTTGCAAAATGTCGGTCACTATCAGACGCGGAGCCGCGGCACCCTAGGCGGGTCGGTTGCCCACGCTGATCCAAGCGCGGAAATTCCCCTTTGTCTCGCGACCTTGGACGGCGTGGTCGAGCTGGCCTCGCAGCGCGGATCGCGGCGCGTGCCGGCCCGCGAATTCGCCGATACGGCGCTGTCGACAATCCGCGAGCCGGATGAGATGGTCGAAGCGCTACATTGGCCGATTCACACGGGCGCTGGTGTCGCGTTTCAGGAAATCGCGCAGCGGCATGGTGATTTCGCGATTGTCGCGGTAGCAGCCGTTATCCGGAACGAAACGGAATTCTCGCTGGGCTTTGGCGGTGTAGAAGGGGTGCCACGCGTATTGGACGGCGAGGTGGGTGGCTCCATTGAGGAGACCGTCGCGGCCTTCGTCGATGAATTGGATGCGATGGACGATCCCCGTGCCAGCGCCGAGTATCGGATTGGCGTGGCGAGGCATCTTGGCGCGCAAACCCTGCGTCAGGCACAGGAGCTGGCGGCATGAGTGCGAAGTTCGACGCGGACGCGCGTGTGCGAGTTAACTGCACGGTCAATGGTAAACGCCACACGGGTTACGCCGAACCGCGAACGCAGCTATGTGATTTTTTGCGCCATGAACTGCATCTCTATGGCACCCATGTCGGCTGTGAACACGGTGTATGCGGTGCGTGTACGATAACCCTCGACGGCCGGTTGGCACGCTCCTGCATGACCTACGCCGTTCAGGCGGAAGGGGCGGAGATCGGTACCGTGGAAGGCCTCTCCGAACCCGGTACGCTGAACGCGCTGCAGCGCGCTTTTTCCGATCATGGGGCGCTGCAATGCGGCTTCTGCACGGCCGGTATCCTGATCTCTACGACGCATTTCCTCGCGGACAATCCAAACCCGAGCGAACGGGAGGTGCGGGAGATGCTGTCCGGTCATTTGTGTCGTTGCACTGGATATGAGGGCATGGTGCGGGCCATCCTCTCGGTTGCGGATGGCGGGTCATGACGCTGGCGCGGATGCTGGATGCCGCGGTCGCACGTGATCCGGAGGCGCTCGCCATCGTCGAAGGCGCCAAGCGGCTGAGCTATCGCAGCTGGGCGGAAGAAATCGCGCGGTTGGCCGGTGGCCTTGCGAAAATGGGTTTGTCGGCAGGCGATCATTGTGTCGCCATACTGTCGAACCGCGCCGAAACCGCCTCGCTGTTCTGGGCCTGTCAGCAATTGGGGGCGGTCTTCACGCCCTTCAACTGGCGCGCGACAGCGGCGGAAATCGCGTTCGTACTTGAAGATGCGGAAGCGAAGGTCGTCGTCTATGAAGGGCGGTCGGCGGCAGCGGTGGAAGGGGCGCTGGAAGAAATTTCCGTCGCAGCAATCGTCAATTTGGACGACGGGCAGGGAATGCCGTACCGCGATTTGATCCTCAGCGAACCGTTCGGCGGAGCAAGGCCTTCGGACGACAGAGACATCTGCTTGATGCTCTACACTTCCGGGACAACGGGGCGGCCGAAAGGGGTGCCGCGGAGTCACGCGGCGGAGCGTATCGCCTCGGTCGGCTGCATTGCGCAACTGCACTACGGCTACGGCGAGGTGACGCTGGGTGTCATGCCGCTGTTCCACACGATGGGCGTGCGCGCCTTGGCCATGTCGGTCTACCTTAACGGCACTTTCGTCTGCATGCCGACCTTCGATACGGCAGATGCCCTCGGCCTCATCACGCGGGAACGAATCAGCACGCTGTTTCTCGTACCGACCATGTTCCACGACATGGTGCACCACCCGGACTTTGCCGCGTTCGACCCGACGCCGGTGCGCAACCTCGCCTACGCAGGCATGTCGATGACCACGGCCCTGGTCGAAGCGTGCGCCGCCGGTTTCAAACCGGACTGGTTCAGCAACTTCTACGGTTCCAGCGAGATTTACACCTTCACTGTCTCGAACGACGCGCAGGCCAAACCGGGATGCGCCGGACGGCCGGGATTTGGGCAACAGATTCGCATCGTGCGCGGTGACCCGGATGAACGTGTCGGACCGGACGCACTCGTCGCGCCGGGCGAGACGGGCGAGATCATCGCACGAATGGACTCGCTCGATGCCTTCGCCGGCTATTGGAAGCGCCCTGACGCGGATGAAAAGGCGATCCGCGACGGTTGGTATTTCACGGGTGATTTAGGCCGTTTCGACGAGGATGGAGAGCTCTTCGTGCTGGGCCGCGTCGACGACATGCTGATCTCCGGCGGCGAGAATATCTATCCCGAGGAAGTCGAGGACTTACTGGCAAAATGCCCGCTGGTGCGCGGTGTCGCGGTCATCGGGGTGCCGGATGACCGTTGGGGTCAGAAGGTCATCGCCTTCGTCGAACCGGAAAGCGAAGCGGCCAGCGCCGGTGCGCTCGACCAATACTGTTTGGACAGCGACATGGCCCGCTTCAAACGCCCGCGCGGCTACGCCTTCGTCAGGGCGATCCCGCGCTCGGCATCGGGAAAATTGCTGCGCCGCGAACTGCGGCTCGGCACTTACGAGCTTTTGAATAATTTCGAGCACACGATCGAGGAGTAGAGAGACGATGGCAACGGAAGTGAATTATGCGGAGCGGCGCGGCGACATCCTGCGCGAGCTGGACGGGCTGCGCGCGGAAGTCGATGCGGAAAAGGGTATCGGGTATCTAATCCTCGATCGCGAGCCGTTGAATATCGTTTCCTATACTGGCCGGTCGCAGATCTGCGCCTTGATCGAGGCCTTTGACGAGGATGACGATGTCGGTGTCATTGTGATCCGGGGGGCGAATCGCGTGTTTTCGTCCGGCGGCGACGTGAAACGGTTCCCGCAAATCCCGAAGAACAAAATGTCCGACCTGGCCGACAATATCGGCGCGCCGGAGCGCGCGTCGAAGCCGGTTATCGCGGCGCTGGAGAAATATGCTTTCGGTGTCGCGTTCGAACTGTCGCTTGCCTGCGACTTCCGCTTTGCCACGAAGGATACCCAAGTCGGATTGCCGGAAGTCGCGATCGGCCAGATGCCTGGTTCCGGCGGCAGTGTCCGCGTCGCGCGGCTTATCGGTATGACGCGGGCCAAGGACATGGTGATGCTCGGCAAACGGTTGCCGGCCGAGAAGGCGCATGATTGGGGCTTGCTGACCGACGTCGCCGAGGATTCCGATGGGTTGACTGAGATGGTCGAGAAATATGCGGCGCAACTCAACGCCTTGGCTCCGATCTCGCTGCGCGCCTGCAAGCGGGTGCTGAATGCCGTGCCGGACACCAGTCTTAAAGTGGCGCTCGATGTGGAAGGGCATTCCTACGAGAAACTCCGCTGGACGGAAGATTACATGGAAGGCATCAACGCTTTCAGCGACCGGCGCAAAGCGGACTACAAAGGAAAATAG
>JAPPPC010000259.1 GCA_028817685.1 Rhodospirillaceae bacterium | reverse complement strand
GAATGCGGCCTGCAGGCGGTCGCGGATCGCGTCGCGATAGAATTCGCGCACGGTCGGCTCAGCGATTTCGCCGACCCGTTTCATCAAGCGCGCCTGCAGGTCGGCGCGGCGTTCCGGCGTGTCCACCGGGCCGGCGCCGGCCTCTAGCCGCCACATCACGTCCGACAGCGGCTGGGCGGCCTCCAAAAGCTGGCGCATCGCACCGGCACCCTGGCGTCCGATCAGGCTGTCCGGGTCTTCGCCCGCCGGCAGCAAGGCGAAGCGCAGCGACTTGCCGGGCTGCAGCAGGGGCAGGACCCGTTCCGCCGCGCGGCCCGCCGCGCGCTGCCCCGCCGTGTCGCCGTCAAAGCACAGCACCGGTTCCGCCGCCAGTCGCCACAGCGCCCGAATCTGGTCTTCGGTCAACGCGGTACCCAAGGGGGCCACCGCGGCCGTGATGCCCGCCTGCGACAGGGCGATCACGTCCATATAGCCTTCCGCAACGACAAGTTGGCCGGAGTCGAAGCTGGCCTGGCGCGCTGCCCCGAAATTGTAAAGGTTGCGTCCCTTGTCGAAGAGCGGCGTGTCCGGCGAGTTGACATATTTCGCCGCTTTCGCGTCGCCCATCAACCGGCCGCCGAAAGCGATGGTGCGTCCGCGCCGGTCGGAGATGGGGAACATGACCCGGTCGCGGAAGAACGGATAGGGCGACCGGCCGTCGTCGGGCCGCCGAAGCAATCCCGCTTCCACGATCTGATCTTCGGTTGCGCCCTTCGCCTTCAGCATGACGGACAGACCGGCGCCGCGGTCCGGCGCGTAACCCAGCCGGAACTGGGCGATCGTTTCGTCGCGCAAGCCGCGGCCGCGCAGATAGTCCAGTGCTGCTTGGCCGGCCGGTTCCCGCAACTGCGTCTCGAACCAGACGCAGGCTGCTTCGACCACATCGTACAGGTCGGCGCGCCGTTCCGCTTCGGCCCGTGCTTCCGGCGTCTCGACCGGCACTTCGAGTCCGGCGTCCGCGGCCAGCCGTTCCACCGCCTCAGGAAAGGACAGCCCCTCGGTATTCATGACGAAGGAGATCACGTCGCCATGCGCGCCGCAGCCGAAGCAGTGATAGAAGCCCTTATCCTCGCTGACGGTGAAGGAGGGCGTCTTCTCGTTGTGGAACGGGCACAGGCCGGAATGTTCGCGCCCCTTGCGCGTGAGCTTGACCCGCTTGCCGACCACATCCGGCAATGCGATCCGCGCTCGAATATCTTCCAGAAGCCTGTTCGGAAATGCCAACGGGCACGCCTCGCTACTTTATCGTTCTATTGGCAGCATAGGCTGCCGCTGCGATTAGGCCAGACGCTGTTTGGCGATCGCGCCCGCCTTGCCGAAATCCATTTGACCGGCATAGTTCTGGCGTAAGCTCGCCATTACCTTGCCCATCTGTTTCAAGCTGTCCGCACCGACTTCGGCGATCGCCGCGGTGACTGCTGATTCGATTTCGCCCTCGTCGAGCTGTTTGGGCAGGAACCCTTCGATGATTGCGATCTCGGCGCTCTCCTGCTCGGCCAGTTCCGGCCGTCCACCCTTTTCATACATCTTGATGCTTTCGCGCCGCTGTTTGACCATCGTCTCCAGCATCGAAAGGATCTCCGCGTCGCCGAGATCGGACGCCTCGCCATCTGCGCGCGCCGCGATATCCCTGTCCTTGAGCGCCGCCAGGACCAGACGCAGTGTCGAGATGGCGATCTTGTCCTGCGATCGCATGGCCTCCTTGAGCGACTCGCTCAACGCGTTACGCAACATTTCCGGCCCCGAAATTGCCCCGTCGGAAAGACTAATAAGAAACGGTACCCGATCCCTTTTCCGATGGCAACTTTGGGTTAATTTATAACTTGTTGAAAACAAACAATAAAATTAGATTAATTTGCTTGACCCTGGCACATGATTTGCTTAGAACTCCGCCGATTTATCGATGATCGATTGACGCGTAACCGCACGGTTCGGCAAATTGTCCAGGCGAATCAGTGCCATATGTTAGATTGTGTCCTTTAGTATGCCGAAGACCATGACGACGTCCGCCACGCCGCCGGAAGGCAGCACAGCGGCGTTGATTCTGGCCGACGGCTCCGTGTTCTGGGGCCGCGGTATCGGCGCGTCCGGAAACGCGGTCGGCGAAGTCTGTTTCAACACCTCGATCACCGGCTATCAGGAAATCCTGACCGACCCATCCTATGCGGGTCAGATCATCAACTTCACCTTCCCGCATATCGGCAATGTCGGCACCAATCCGGAAGACATCGAAACCGTGACGCCGGCAGCGCGCGGCTGCGTGCTGCGCGCAGATATCACCGACCCGTCGAACTTCCGCGCCGTGCAGCATCTCGATGCCTGGCTGAAGAGCCACGATCTGGTCGGTGTCGCCGGTATCGACACACGCCGGGTGACCCGCCGCATTCGCGATCTCGGCGCACCGAACGGCGTGTTGACGCACGTTACCAACGGCGCGTTCGACATCGATGCCTGCGTGGCGGAGGCCGCTGCGTGGCCCGGCCTCGAAGGCATGGATCTGGCAAAAGAGGTGAGCTGCACGCAATCCTACGACTGGACGGAAACCGCCTGGGCGCTGGGTCAAGGCTATGGCGCGCAGAGCGCGCCGCGGTTCAAGGTCGTCGCGGTCGACTTCGGCGCCAAGCGCAACATCCTGCGCTGCCTTGCCGAACTGGGCTGCGCGGTAACCGTGGTGCCGGCGACGGCGAGTGCCGACGACATATTGCGCCACAAACCGGACGGTGTCTTTCTGTCGAACGGCCCCGGTGATCCGGCGGCGACCGGCAGCTACGCGATTCCGGCGGTGCAGGCGGTCATCGAAAAGAACATCCCGACCTTTGGCATTTGCCTCGGTTACCAGATTCTCGCGCTGGCGCTCGGCGCCAAGACGGAGAAGATGCATCACGGCCATCGCGGTGCGAACCACCCGGTGAAGGATTTGGAGACCGGAAAGGTTGAGATCACCAGCCAGAACCACGGTTTCATGGTCGACGTCGAAACGCTGCCGGACAATGTCGTGCTGACCCACCAGTCCTTGTTCGACGGCACCCCGGAGGGGCTGAAGGTCACCGACCGACCGGTCTTCGGCGTGCAGCATCATCCGGAAGCCTCGCCCGGCCCGCAGGACAGCCACTACCTCTTCGACCGTTTCGTCGCGCTGATGGAAGCCAATGCCTAAACGCACCGATATCGAATCGATCCTCATCATCGGCGCCGGGCCGATCGTCATCGGGCAGGCCTGCGAGTTCGACTATTCCGGCACCCAGGCCTGCAAGGCGCTGAAGGAGGAAGGCTACCGGGTCATCCTGGCCAATTCGAACCCGGCGACGATCATGACCGACCCGGGTTTGGCGGACGCGACCTATGTGGAGCCGATCACGCCGGACACGGTGCGCAAGATCATCGAGCGCGAGCGGCCTGACGCGGTGCTGCCGACCATGGGCGGCCAGACCGGTCTGAACACGGCGCTGGAACTTGACCGGCAGGGTGTGCTGGCCGAGCTCGGTGTGGAGATGATCGCCGCCAAGGGCGACGTCATCGACAAGGCCGAGGACCGGCTGAAGTTCCGCGAGGCGATGGAAAAGATCGGGCTGGAATGCCCGCGCTCGGTGCTGGTCAACAATATGGAGGCCGCCTTCGAGGCGCTCGAGGTGGTCGGCCTGCCGGCGATCATTCGCCCGAGCTTCACCCTTGGTGGCACCGGCGGCGGCATCGCCTACAACCGCGACGAATTCGCCTCGCTGGTCGATGGCGGGTTGCGCGCCTCACCGACCACCGAAGTGCTGGTCGAGGAATCGGTGCTCGGCTGGAAGGAATTCGAGATGGAGGTCGTGCGCGACCGCGCCGACAACTGCATCATCGTTTGCTCAATCGAGAATGTCGATCCAATGGGCATCCATACCGGCGACTCGATCACCGTCGCCCCGGCGCTGACTCTGACCGACAAGGAATATCAGATCATGCGCAACGCCTCGAGCGCGTGCCTGCGCGAGATCGGGGTCGATACCGGCGGCTCGAACGTTCAGTTCGCGGTCAACCCGGAGAACGGTCGGCTGGTGGTGATCGAGATGAACCCGCGGGTCTCGCGGAGTTCGGCGCTGGCGTCGAAGGCGACCGGCTTCCCGATCGCCAAGGTCGCGGCCCTGCTGGCGGTCGGCTACACCCTGGACGAGATCGACAACGACATCACCAAGATTACCCCGGCCAGTTTCGAGCCGACGATCGATTACGTGGTGACCAAGGTGCCGCGCTTTACCTTCGAGAAGTTCGCCGGTGCGGAACCGCATCTGACGACGTCGATGAAGTCGGTCGGCGAAGGCATGTCGATTGGCCGCACCTTCGCCGAGAGTGTGCAGAAGGCGCTGCGGTCGATGGAGACCGGGCTGAACGGCTTCAACGAAGTGGACATCGAAGACGCCGCCGATGGCGACCGCGACGCGGTACGCGCCGCCCTGGCGAAGCCGGTGCCCGACCGGATCCTGACCGTGGCCCAAGCGTTTCGCCATGGCCTGTCCGTCGAGGAAATTCACAGCGCCTGCAAGATCGATCCGTGGTTCCTGGAACAGATCGCGGAGATCGTGCGGGTCGAAGAGACGGTTCGCGCGGACGGGCTGCCGGACGATCATTTGCGACTGCTGAAACTGAAATCGATGGGCTTTTCCGATGCCCGTCTCGGTGAGTTGTGCGGCATGGATGAAGACGCGGTGGCCGCCCATCGGCGCGAATTGGACGTCGTGCCCTCGTTCAAACGTATCGATACCTGTGCGGCCGAGTTCCCGTCGCTGACGCCCTATATGTACGGCGCCTATGAAGGCGATGGCAGCGGCCCGGCGGAGTGCGAGGCGGATGTGTCGGACCGGACGAAGGTGGTCATTCTGGGCGGCGGGCCAAACCGGATCGGCCAGGGGATCGAGTTCGACTATTGCTGCGTCCACGCGGTCTTCGCGCTGGCCGAGGCCGGTTATGAAACCATCATGGTCAACTGCAACCCGGAGACCGTGTCGACCGACTACGACACGTCGGACCGGCTTTACTTCGAGCCTTTGACGACGGAGGACGTGCTGTCGCTGCTGCGGACGGAGCAGGCGAAAGGCACGTTGCATGGGGTGATCGTGCAGTTCGGCGGGCAGACGCCGCTGAAGCTGGCAGCCGGGCTGGATGCGGCGGGCATCCCGATCCTGGGCACAGCACCCGATGCGATCGACCTGGCCGAGGACCGGGAACGGTTCCAGAAGCTGTTGCAGGATCTCGATCTGCGGCAGCCGCCAAACGGTATCGCGTTTTCCGTCGACCAGGCGGAAGCGATCGCGGAAAAGATCGGCTATCCGGTTCTGATCCGGCCCTCCTATGTGCTTGGTGGCCGGGCCATGGAGCGGGTCCATGATGTGCATGCCTTGCAGCGCTACATGGCGACGGCGGTGCAGGTGTCCGGCAATCATCCGGTGCTGATCGACCGGTTCCTGCGCGACGCGATCGAGATCGATGTGGACGCCCTGTGCGATGGCGAAGTCGTGCATGTCGCCGGCATCATGGAGCATATCGAGGAAGCGGGCATTCACTCCGGTGACAGCGCCTGTTCCCTGCCGCCCTATTCCCTGTCCGAAGACATCATCGCCGAGATCCGGCGGCAGACCGAAGCGCTGGCGATGGGGCTCGGCGTCGTCGGTCTGATGAACGTGCAGTATGCGGTCAAGGATGGCGATGTCTACATCATCGAAGTCAACCCGCGTGCCAGTCGGACGGTACCCTTCGTCGCCAAGGCGACCGGCGTGCCGATCGCCAAGATCGCGGCGCGGATCATGGCCGGCGAGAAACTCGCGGACTTCAACCTCGATGGCGGGGTCGTCGGCGATCACGTCGCCGTCAAGGAAGCTGTGTTTCCTTTCGCCCGGTTCCCCGGTGTCGATGTCATGCTCGGCCCCGAAATGAAATCGACGGGCGAGGTCATGGGGTTGGACCGCGACTTCGCGCGGGCCTTCGCCAAGGCTCAACTTGGCAGCGGCGTCGTCCTGCCGCAGCAAGGAACGGTGTTCATTTCGGTGCGCGACGAGGACAAGGAAGCGATTTCGCCGCTTGCCCACGAACTCGTCTCGATGGGCTTCGACATTGTTGCGACCGGCGGGACGGCTCGGTTCCTGGACAAGCAGGGGCTGGGGGTTCGTCAGGTCAATAAGGTTTTGGAAGGGTCACCGCATATCGTCGATGCCATGATCGATGGCGAAGTCGATTTGATTTTCAACACGACGGAAGGGCGCAAGGCGATCGAGGACAGTTTCAGTCTGCGCCGGACGGCCTTGATGCGTTCGATCCCCTACTACACGACGGTTTCCGGCGCGCGCGCCGCGACTCGCGCGATTCAGGCGCTGAAGACCGATTCTCTTGATGTTGCGCCGCTGCAATCCTATTTTAACAGCGCCTTCTAGTTTTCTTGGATCGTTTGCCGGTTTTTCTTAACCATTTCCTCACATATTGACGAAATATCGAATCGGGCGGACGATACGCTAGGTGGCGTTTCCCGTGACAAGACAGTTGTTTGTAGAACGTTGAGTGATAGCGATGGATAAAGTTCCCATGACAACAGGCGGTTTCGAAGGCCTGAAGTCCGAACTGCAAACCCTGAAGACGAATGACCGTCCGGCGGTGATCAAAGCGATTGCCGAGGCGCGGGAGCATGGCGACCTGTCGGAAAACGCCGAGTATCACGCGGCGCGTGACCGGCAGAGTTTCATCGAAGGACGCATTGCGGAAATCGAGGACAAGATCAGCCGCGCTGACGTCATCGACGTCTCCAAATTGAGCGGCAAGACCGTGCGTTTCGGGGCCACCGTCACGATCGCGGACGAGGAAACCGACGAGGAGACCACCTATCAGATCGTTGGCGAGCACGAGGCCGATATCGCCGATGGTCGTCTGTCCGTCGCCGCGCCGATCGCGCGCGCGCTGATCGGCAAATCGGTTGGCGATTCCGTTGAAGTCGTGACCCCGCGGGGCCAGAAGGACTACGAAATCGTCAAGGTGAAATTCAAGTAGTTCGCGCTAATCGTCGCTTTCGACCGGCGCGCCATCGACATCGATCGGCACACCAAAATCCTGTTTCGATAGCCTGATCGCCAGGGCCGATTTCACGTGGCTGACATTTGGGGCGGCGGTCAGCTGCGATGTCAGGAAGCGGTTATAGCTGTCCCAGTCATGGGCCACGATCTTCAGCAGGAAGTCGGTTTCGCCGGCCAGCATGTGGCACTCCCGCACTTCCGGCCAGCTCGCGACCAGGGATTCGAACGCGACCAGATCCGATTCCGCCTGACTGGTCAGACCGACCTGGGCGAAGACCATGACGCCAAAGCCGAGCAGTTCCGGATCGACGTCGGCGTGATAGCCGCGGATATAGCCCGCATCCTCCAGCGCCCGCACGCGTCGCAGACAGGGGGGCGCGGAAATGCCCGCGCGGCGCGCCAATTCGACATTCGTGATCCGGCCGTCATCCTGCAGGTCGCGCAGAATTCGGCGGTCGATACGGTCGAGTTTCACGCGGCGCATGGATGCTCCCATCAGGATGAGTGGGGTAATAATATTACAAGGTTGCGAAGGGGGCGCAAGGGCCCCGCTTGCCCCGCAGTCCGCATATCGCCATAGTCCGTCGCCACTGATTCCATGTGCGGCCGACCAATGACAAACAGCATCGCTTGGGTTCTGACCGAGGGCATGGCCGGCATGGTCACGCAAGCCGTCGGGCTGGCCGAAGCGGTCGGAATGCCCTTCGAAGAAAAGACCATAAGTTTGCGGCCCCCTTGGCGTTGGCTGCCGCCCCGGGTATGGCCGCCAGGCGTATTTGGCCTGGATTCGTCCAGCGACCCGTTGACGCCGCCCTGGCCAGACCTGGTCATTTCCTGCGGCCGCAAATCGATTGGACCCGCGCTCGCCGTCAAGCGGGCGAGCGGCGGCCGCAGTTTTTGTGCTCATATTCAAAACCCGCATGTGCGGTCGAGTGCTTTCGATTTGATCGTTGCCGGCACCCATGACGCGTTGACCGGTGACAATGTCATCGTGACCAAGGGTGCGATACACCGGGTTACGCAAGCCCGCCTGCGCGATGCGGCGGCGCAATACGATCGTATCTTGGCCGATTTACCGCGGCCGCTGATCGCGGTTCTGGTCGGGGGGCCGAACCGGGTGTACCGGATGACTCCGGACATCGTTGCGCCGTTCGCCGGAAAGCTCGCCTCTTTCGTTGCGGAGAGCGGCGGTACGTTGCTCGTTACGCCATCGCGGCGCAGCGGCGCGGAAAATATCGCGGCATTGCAGGACGGCTTGCAGGGCTGCCGCGCCGAGATTTGGGATGGTACTGGTGACAACCCTTATTTCGGTTACCTGGCCCAGGCGGACCAGATTGTCGTAACCTGCGATTCGGTCAGCATGGTCTCCGAAGCCTGCGCGACCGGAAAACCGGTCTATGTTTTCGACCTGCCGGGAGGCAGCGCCAAGTTCCAGCGGTTTCATCAGGCCCTTCGCGAGGAGGGCATCACGCGGCCCTTCTCCGGACAGCCGCAGGATTGGCATTACGAGCCGTTCGACGATACGGCCTATGCCGCTGCCGAAATTTGCCGCTTGATGGGACGCGCGGCATAGCGCCACATCACCCGAACGCGATTGCCTGATTCCGGCGAATCCCTATATCTTGAATCGCCGGGTTCCGGCCAAAACAAGCAAGATTGCGGCGCCCATCGCATGCGTCCGCCGGGAAGGAAAATGGCGCTCGATATAGATACATTCAGCAACGTGTCCGGCGGTTTCAGTTTTTTCAAAGCTGTCGGCCATCCTCTTGCCGCGCCGAAAATCCGGGCCTTGCTGGATCGGTTGGAGGGTCCGGTCGCACTGTACGATCCCGCCGGTCACGCGAGCGCCTTCGCATCGTTGCACGATATGACCGCGCTGCCGATCGGCGGCGTTTACGTGCAAGATTTGGGCGCGTTGGGACGTGTGGTTCTCGACCGTCCGACGCAACCGGTCACGGCCCTGCGCGAGGACGAACCCGCTAGCGTGCTCGTGCTGGCTTTCGACGCGGACCGTCTGATCGAGCACATCCGCCATCTGGTTCCCGATGGGGTCGAGATTGCCAGTCTGGACGCAGCCCGTCTGGACGACGCGATGCTGACCCGCCCGCGGCACTATCTCGATCCGATCAATTTCGCGACGAACTTCGCCTTCTTTCGCGATACGGATACCGATCACACGCGGCTGGTAACCGCAAACTACTGGGCCGGTTATGGCGCGCGAAACACGCGGATCTGGTTCCGTCTTTTCGATGACGCCGGTCAGACGCTCGCGGATTGGCAACAGGACCTGCCTGACGGGGTGGGGTCGGTCACCGTCGATAGCCGCGCGGTACGAAAGCGCTTCGACCTGCCGCCTTTCACGGGCCAGCTGTTCCTGCATGTCGTCAATGGCGCGGGACACGACGTCGTCAAATACGCTCTCGATACCTATGGCGATCGGGATTCGGTACTGTCCTGCACCCATGACGCCAACGCCTGGCCGGCCGACCTCTATGCCGGTCTTCCCGCGCCGGAAGAGGGCGGACAGGTCGTGCTTTGGGTGCAGAACAGCCATCCTTGCCCAATCCCGGCGGGCGGTATTGGCTTGCGTCAGATGGGCCAGCAGGAATTTGCGCTCTTGGACCAAGAGGTCCCGGCCTTCGGAAGCTTTGCCCTGGACGTGGAGACGCTGCTCCCCGACCTGAAATGGCCGGCGCAGGTTGAAATCCAGGCTGGCAAACATTTCGTGCGGCCCCGCTACGAGGTCCGCTCACCCACCGGCCGCGTCCGAATTTCGCACCCCAATGTGGAGCGTACCGATCTTTCGGCCGATCCGGGGATTGCGGAGGTCGGCAATTTGCTGGGCAAGGGCTATCTGCTACCGGCTCCCATTCTTCCGATCGACCGTTTCCGCACCAAGGTGCTGCCCACGCCGATGTCGACCGCGCAGGAAAGCCTTCCGGTTACCGCGTTGCTGTACGACTCCGAGGGGCGGCAAATCGGTGAGCATGCGTTCGGCGACCTGCCGCGCGATCACCGCGCGCTGCTCGAAATCGACTCCATGTTGAACGGGTCGGCGGCCACGGTTCTCGAAAGCGGCTATGGCCATGTCGAACTGGTTTATGATTTTGCGAATGGCGGCACGGCGGACGGCTGGCTGCACGGCCTGTTCCGTTATGAGGACAGGGCGACCGGCCATGGCGCGGATACCAGCTTCGGCGCGCATATCTTCAACACGGTCCTGACCTATCGCAACGAGCCGCAATCCTATTCCGGGCCGGCGCCGGGATTGAGTACGAGGTTGTTTTTGCGGCTCGGCGCCGCGCCGCAGGAAACGATGTGCCATCTCATCTATCCCGCCTCCATGCCTTGGAATGCGACGTCCGATACCCATCTACTCCTATATGATGGCGCCGGCGCGGAGGTCGCCGACCGCAAGGTGGAAATACCTTGTGGGGGCTCTCTGCATTGGTGTTATGGTGAGCTGTTCGACGCGGCCGAGAAGGCCGCCGCCGGGGCAGAGGGGTACATAATAATTCGCGATCAAACCTGTCGCCTTTTCGGCTATCATGGTTTGCAGAACGGGGGCGAGAGCTTCAGCTTGGATCATATGTTCGGCTTCTAGCCGGATAAATACGGGCCCGTCAAAGGGCCGGACTTCGCTGAAGCTCGATCAAGTTTCGTTATGGACTGGGACAGACTACGCATATTTCATGATGTCGCCGAAGCGGGCAGTTTCACGCATGCCGGCGCGACATTGAATCTGAGCCAGTCGGCTGTCAGCCGGCAGGTCAGTGCGCTGGAGGACAGTTTGAGCATCAAGCTGTTCCATCGGCATGCCCGGGGTCTGATCCTCACGGAGCAGGGCGAGCTGCTCTTTCAGACCGTGAAGGACGTGTTTCACAAGCTGTCGGTGGTCGAATCGCAACTGAGCGAAACGCGCGAAAACCCGTCCGGCCCTCTACGGGTGACGACGACCGTATCTTTCGGCTCCACCTGGCTGACACCGCGCATCAAGGAGTTCGTCGAAACCTATCCCGAAGTCGATTTTCACCTGATCCTGACCGAGGCCGAACTGGATCTTGGCATGCGCCAGGCGGATATCGGTATCCGACTGACCCCACCGCGCCAGCCGGATTTGATCCAGCGTCATTTGCTGGCGCTCAGCACGCATATCTATGCGTCGCGGCAATATCTTGAGATCCATGGCGAGCCCAAGACGCCGCAGGATCTGAATGATCATAAGCTGATTGTTTTCGGCCAGGACATGCCGCCCCCGGTGCCCTCGGTTAACTGGTTGCTGGAAGCCGGCGCGGACGCGAAAAAGCCCCGTCGCCCGGCGCTGCACGTCAACAATGTCTATGGAATCTATCGGGCGGTGCGCAGCGGGCTCGGAATCGGTAGTTTGCCGGACTACATGATTCCCGAGGACGTGAATCTGGTGCAGGTCCTGCCGGACCTGGCGGGCCCGACCATTCAGGCCTATTTCGTCTACCCGGAAGAGCTGCGTCACTCGAAGCGGATTGCCATATTCCGAGACTTCCTATTGCAAAAGATCGCAGAATCAAAGAGTTAAGGGGTTTTCTGGAACAACTCTCGGGTATGCAATTTCTGCATGGCTGAATTGATAAAATCCCGTTAGCGAAATCGTCTGCGAAATCCTATCTGTCTAACACCTGGTTGTTGCATTGCAACAATACACGCTTCTGCTTCCAGGCATGCGTGCCTGGTTGCAAGGATCGCAAGATTCTTCGTCTCCCAGACGTGAAGCCTCCCTGTTCAAACTGGCCGGAACCTTTTGGTTCCGGCCATTTTTTAGTTGCAGCCAGCCTTTAGTACCAATTATTCGCTACGGGGACTTGCTGGGGACTTGAAACTCCAGATTTCAGGTCGCCGGTTCAGGGGACGGCACTCCTCGGCCATCCTATTGACGTGGATGCGCTTAGAAGAGGCTTCTTATGTTCCGGTTTGCTGTTCTATTTGCCGCCGTGGCGCTTATGGCTGGCCCGGCTGCTCAGGCGTTTGATGAGGTCAGTTTGAAAAAGCTGCATGCTCTCAATGTCTGTGAGGGCATTGATTTAAAAAGAGCATATGTCAACGGGTAGTTTCTCCAAGACGCAAACCTCAAGGGCGCAGAACTATCTAGGGGAGATCTCACAGAGACAAACCTCTATAGGGCAAATCTCACCAAGGTGACGTGCCCCCGATCTTCGTACCAGTTCTTATGTTAGAGCATTTTTCTGGTTGGGAAGGTTCGATCAGGTGGAGCCCATCAATAGCGCCTGGCGTATCGGAACTTTTGTTATGATTGTTGCCGGTACTGGCGGACGGTATCCCAGGATTGAGTGTGGCCGGATGGTGCCGTCATGATGCTTCCGGCGTTCGATCAGCACCTGGGCTTCATGCAAGGACATGAAGATCTCGGTATTGAGTAGCTCGTTTCTTAGCTTGCCGTTAAAGCTCTCTTTGTAGCCGTTTTCCAAGGGCTACCGGGCTCGATGTAAAGGGTTGTGGCGCCGACCTTGCCCAGCCAGTCACGAACGCCGTAGCAATGAATTCCGGGCCGTTGTCGGAGCGAATATGATCAGGCGGGCCGTGCCTGGAGAACAAATCCGTCAGACAGGCCAGGACATCATCGCTCCGTAACCGCCGTGCTGTTGGCAGCGCTAGGCACTCTCGGGTGAACTCGTCGATCACCGTCAGGATGCGGAAGGACCGGCCGTCATGCGTACGGTCCTCAACGAAGTCGTAGCTCCATACATGGCGTGGCCAGCATGGCCGCAGACGGATACAAGATCCGTCATTCAGCCATAACCGGCCGCGTTTCGATTGCTTCTTGGGCACCTTCAGCCCCTCCCGCCGCCAGATCCGCTCAACCCGCGACACACCGACCTGCCAGCCTTGCATGCGAAGAAGCCCCCAGATCCGGCGGTAGCCGTAACAGCCGTATTCGGACGCCAGATCGATGACGGCTCTGGTCAATGCATCTTCGTCCGATCGTCCCTGAGGCATCTTTCGCTGGGTCGAGCGATGTTGTCCGACAACACGGCAAGCACGATGTTCCGAGACGGGCAAAACCGATTGAACATGATCGACACAGGCGCGGCGGCGGGCGGGGCTCAGTAGTTTCCCGAGAGCGCCTCTTTCAGGATCTGCTTGTCCAGTGTTAGATCGGAGACCGCACGACGCAGCCGCGAGTTCTCCTTCTCAAGCTCCTTAAGGCGCTTGGCCTGATCGACCTTCAGCCCCCCGTATTCCTTGCGCCACCTGTAGTACGTCTGTTCCGATACACCCAGACGACGGCACACCTGGCCCGTCGTCTCGCCTTGCGACAAGGCAACTTCCGCCTCACGCAGCTTCGCGATGATCTGTTCCGGGGTTCGTTTGCGGCTCATTCTGTCCTCCTTCTTAAAGGGTTCGAATAAGCCTGATTCGCTCAATCAAAATGGACCGCTTTTTCCATGGCAGGCCAGAACCCTTCGCCATCGAGGCATACGATCCCGACACGCTGGCCAAGACCTGGGAGGAGCTCACCGCGGCCCAGACCAACCTGTCAGCAGATATCGAGACGTTTGCGGTCGATAAGTTCGAGTTCGCCGAGACGCATGAGATTGCGAACGTGATCGACGCCGTCGTTTGCACACCGCCGTGCAAACTTGTCATACTTGCGCATAAAGGCTGGCAGTATGAACTATCTTGAGATAGCGGCGGCACCTTCGTGGGCTTTGGCGGGGTGTTTCATCGACGACAGGCCAAAAGACAGTTCCGCGTTTCCGGTGCCTCGAACTTGGTGCGAATAAGTTTTGGAGCAAACGGTTCGGTAGCGGGTTCGCGATTTATTTATCAAAAATAGAGCTAGCGACATCGATACCATGGATACGTATTCTGGGACAAAAGTGTGACCTTGACAACAAATTGTCCGATCAGATTAACACAGCGTTCTAGTAGTTGGAGAGTACAATGATTAAAGAACCAAATTTGTTAGCAAAAAAATTAGCGCTGTTAAAGCACCGCTATACCCGTCGTAGGAAGGTGCTTGAGGCTAATGATCGCGATTATAATGAGGTGCTATCACATGCAATTTTCGCTTTTCGGCGGCCCCTGTGTCGCGCGATGACGCGTGCAGTCCTTAAGTTGACCAACCACAACATGGGTGGAGCTGTAGGTGAAACGCTATGGAAATGGCGATCGGTTTCTGTGACCTCGGGGTTGGTAAGTCGTGTCGTAATCGATTTGCTATTGGAACACCCTGTAGTCACGGTCTCTCAAGTAGAAACGCAGTGTCATTTGGAGGTAATTAAGGTTAAGCGCACGACAGTGACGAAGATATTAAACCAAGGGGTCGAGTTAGAAATTCTGACAGTTAACAAATCGCTCCTAGGGGGAAACGAATATTCCATGACAGATGTTGCGCGCGAGGAGTTGATCGACAGGATGACGCTAAAATATACCGACCCAGACGTCGTTAGGTTTGCACGTAAGGTGGTTATGATCGATGAGATGCGTGCTAGCTCCGCTGAAGTAGATTCTCAAAAGACCCGTAATCCCAATCCGATGGATGCGGATGAAAGCCTATTTGAATTGGCCCTGAACGGTGCATTTGATGAAGTGAAAGAAGAAGGCCAGTGATACCAATAATTTGAAACATCTCACAACTTGAGATTTTGCTCTCAAAAAATGAAAGCTATCTATCAAAAGATGTTAGGTATCTATCACAAAAAGTAAATTATTTTTGTGATATTGGGTAGCCTGCACTTTGAAAAACGTATTAATATAATTTAATTTTTTTAAAGTATGAAGGGTATGAAGGGCGGGTAGCATGTCCGATTGGTAGTAGTGGTAACAATAAGTTTTAACCTTAAGTACATCAACAACGCATTGATGATCACAATAAGGCTTACGGGTGTGGTGTGAATGTGTACGGAATTCGGTGTTATATGGGGTGTCAAAGGTGGTGTGATTGAAGCCTGAGAGCTGATAACTCCGGTGTCGCTCTACATAAACGGTTGACCTATAGAGTTTTTTTTCGGTCGCCACCAGATAACGGCTATGAAACAGCGCTATGTTTCCTGAACCGTGATGACAAAATGATGTTAGACAGAATCTTAACATTTGATTTTACAAATTAATTCATTGTGGACGCAGAGGAAACAGGAATCATGTCAGTGCTTGTTGCAAATATTTTACGGCCATTCTCAGGGAGGCGCTCCGTGGCAGAAGAACGCCTAAAAAAAATGGGCTCTATATTCGAACGTTATGGCGCTAACGCTAAGACAACAAACTTTGTTGCTGGTCGGTACACAGAATGTATCGGTTTAGTGCGAATGTACCCTGACTTTAAAACAGCGTCTGCGGCTCTTCTTAAAGCAGCTGATGACCCCGAAGGCCAGGAAATCAGAGCACTAAGGGAAACCGACCCTGCTGGTGAAATGGTCGTTAGTAGAGATGTGCATCGCACGATTTTTGGTGAAGGAAAATGGACGAGTAACCCCGTATCAATGATTAGGCACTACTCTATCTCCAGAGCTGATGTATCAAAGACGATGCCAATCTTGGAAGGTGTCCAAAAAATTATGGATAAAGAAGAGGTGAATGTCAGAGCATTCATGCCTGTTCTGAGCATGGAAATGAGCCGTATAGGTGTTTCATATCAATTCAAGTCCTTAGATCACCTTGGTGAGGTTATGGATGGAGCTGCGGCTGATTCGGAAATGCAATCCCTAATCGAGAAGGCCAATACGTTTTCTTCCCTTCAAACAGCAAGCGTGATGGTAGCGTTTTAACCATTCCGTATCACATTCAACTAGATGGGAATTGGGACGGACCAAAAGTCGGTCTAGTGCACTAGTCGCTATCGGCCTACGCCACAATTTCGAGACTATAAACCTGGAGAGCTGTAAGGAAAAACAATGCTTACTTTTGAGAGATACGCGCGCGCATCGGAAAAGGCGGTTAACGAACAGGACACCGATGAACTTATGTCGCTCCTTGCTGAAGATTTTAGATGGGTATCATTCACTCAAAAAGCAGGTGGAGTGGATTCCGCAGGTATGCGGGAATTTTGTTTGGGTGGTCAAGTTGAAGGCCTTAAATACATCAGCACCATTC
>JAPPPC010000488.1:2214-4303 GCA_028817685.1 Rhodospirillaceae bacterium | reverse complement strand
GTCGAGAAACGTTCGCAAATCGAGATGTCTTTCGTTGGAACGCATATCGGCCTCCGTCGCTACAGCTCGCCCGCCTCCTCGGTCTCGTTCTTGTGCAGGCGGCGGTTGACGATCATCCGCAGGAACGGGTCCGGCGGCAACAGGGCAGCTTTCGGCAGACGGTTCAGATCCTGCAGCAGTGCGCTGTCGTGACCGCAAATCTGTTCCGCCAAGAGCTTGGCCGCCGCCGCACCCCGCGTCAGCGGGGCGGTATCCGTCGTCATGACCGCGTGCAGGCCTGGCGCCATCTCACCGCAGACGATGCCGCCATTGCGGGTAAAGCCCAAAATGCCGCCCCAGGTGCCGTCAAGTTCGATATCGGCGAGGTCCGGCCAGCGCCGCCGAATCCCCTCGCGGTGGTTCGCCAGCGCTTCGGTCATTTCCGCCGCGCCAAAACGCTTCGACCGGCCGTAGGTCATCGTGTTGCGCATCAGGATGCGGCCGTCCTGGGTCAGGCGCACCGTGCTGCCGTTCGGGCTGGAGGGCAACAGACCGAACTCCGCCCCGCCGCCGACCAGCGGCAGCTCTTCCGGTGTCAGCGGCCGGGTCAGGCTGGCGTACAACGTGATCGGCACGACCCGGAACCGGGCGATTCCGAGCTCTTCGGCAAAGACGTGATTGGCCAGGATAACCTGTTTGGCCTGCACCTCGCCCGCCGCACAGACGAGCCGCACGCCGTCGCCGCGATGAATTTCGGAGACCGGGCTTTCCTCATAGAGCGTCACGTTCACCGGCATCGTCGCGCCGAGGCCGCGCATCAAGGCGGCGGGCTGCATCAGCGCCCCGTCGTCCGCCCGGATGCCCTTCGAGTAGAAGCGAGTCCCCGTGATCGCTTCCATCTCTTCCCGGTCCACCGTGCTGAATTCGGTGCCGATCCCTTGGAGCCCGTGTGCCAGATGGTCGAGATGGGTCTCGCCCGGCGCGCCGGATGCGACATAGATCCGCCCCCAGTCGCTCCACTGGCATTGGATCTGGTGATGCATGACGGTTTCGCGGATGTATTCGAGCCCGGCCTCACAGAGCCGGTCGTTACGCTTGCCGAGTTCAAGGTCCTTTTCGCCGCCATGGCTGTGGCCCTTGAGCAGGAAGCCCGCATTGCGGCCGGAGGTCCCAAATCCAACCCGGGTCGCTTCGATCAGCGCGACGGAATCGTCGGGTCGCAGCTCACCCAGCCGGCGCGCCGCCGTCAGCCCGCAGATGCCGGCGCCGACCACCGCGAAATCGACCGAAACCGACCCCTCGACCCGGCGCGCGGGTAGCGGATCGGGCAGGGCCGCATACCAGCCATTCTGTTCCGCGTCGGCCGGAAGCTTGCGCGCCTTGTACGCCCGTCCCGCCATCACTCGCCGGCCGGCAGCGGCAGCTCCCGGACATTGTCGAGCGTATCGACTTCCGCGTCGATCGCGTCCCGTCTGTCGGTATCGCGCACTTCGAACTCCGGCATGGGTTTGGGCAGCCCTTTGGTCGGCGCTTCGACACCCAGGTCGACAAGATTTCGCACCGGGGGCAGCAATCGGGAATTGATCGAGCGCGACAGCTTTTCATAGCTGTCGACCGCCGTCTTCAGACCGCTACCGACCCGTCCCGCATGGCCCAGGACGACGACAAGCCGTTCGATCAAAGTGTGGACTGTCTCAACGATTTTCTCGTGGTTCTCGGCCTGCTTGTTGATGTTGATTTTCGAACCGGCAACGCCGACAGCCGTCCACAGGCCGGTCGGGCCGACGACGAAGATGCCGTTTTCGGACGCCTTACGTTGGAATTCCGGATCGGCGCGCAGAACCTTCTCCACCGCCGCGTCGTTCGGCAGCCACATGATGCTGATCAACTGTTTGACTTCCTCGCCCTTGCCAGCGGCGCGAAAATCCGCCTGGACGGCGCTGCGGTAATTCTTGCTCGCCAGGCTTTTCAGGTGCTGACTCATCGTGTCCGCGAGCTGCTTGTTGACGACCGCTTCCGCCGCCGCATCCTCCGCCTGGGCGAGTTCGATCAGGAATTTCGACGCCTTGCTGTCAATCACCAGCACCGAGTCGGCCGGCAGGAATACGAT
>JAPPPC010000488.1:0-2204 GCA_028817685.1 Rhodospirillaceae bacterium | reverse complement strand
GAATACGATGGCGTCGGGCCGCAAACGGCCGCCATCCTCTGCGCCGAACGTCCGCTGCAGGACAAAATCGGTCCCCGCCGTGAGGCCGAAGCTCTTCAGGGTGTTCTCCAGCACCGTCTCGGCCGCGAAACCGGCGCTGGCCGGGTTCGACAGGGCCCGTTCAATGACATCGACCGCGTCCTTATTCGTCGTGACCTGATCGTTCAACGACGCCACGGTCTTGGACAGGGTCTCGAACTGGGTCAGCAGCTTGCCGCTGGCCTCCTGCACCCGTTTCTCGCCCTCTTCCTTGGCGGCTTTGGCTTCGCGCTTATGATCTTCCAGAAGCTTGTTCGACAGGTCCGTCGCGGTCGAAAACATCGCGTCGCGCGCTGCCTTCATCGCTTCATCCTTGGTCTTGTCCCAATTTTCCATACTTGCGCGCATGGTTTCGATTTCCTGGCGCGCCAACGCCGTGTCCTTCTCTGCGGTGCGGCGGGCTTCCTTCGCGTCTTCCAGTTCGGCCGCCAGCCTTTCCCGCGCTTCCTTGGTCTCCGCAAGCTGCGCCCCGATTTCACCGATCCGGGCACCCGATTCATGCGCGCTGGCTTCCGCCGCGTTCGCCCGTTCGCGTTCACCGGCGAGCTCAGCCTGCAATTCAACCAGCTGCGCGGTGAGGCCGCGCGTGCGCGACAGCGCGAAATAGCCCGCGAACCCTAACGCCGCCGCGACGACCAGACCGGAAACAAGAAATTCCATCGATATTTCTCCAACATCTGACGACTTACATTACACCGATTCGCCCGCCCGCCTTGACGCCGCAACGCTTGGACAATAGTTAGTGCGGCAGAACGTTTGAGAAACACATGGCCGTACTTCCCATCATCATCGCGCCCGACCCGCGCCTCAAAAAGAAATGCACGCCCATCGACCGAGTCGATGACGAGATCGCAACGCTCATGGCGGATATGCTGGAGACGATGTATCTGGCGCCCGGGATCGGCCTCGCCGCGCCGCAAATCGGCGTAACAAAGCGGGTGATCGTCGTGGACGCTTCCGGCAAGGATGAAGACCCCGCGCCCATCAAAATGGCCAATCCGGAAATCCTGTCCGCATCCGATGAGCTTTGGGCCTATGAAGAAGGCTGCCTGTCGCTGCCGGACCATTACGCAGAGGTCGAGCGGCCCGCGAAAATCACGGTGGGCTATCTCGACGAGAACAATGCGCGCCAGGAACTGGAAGCCGAGGAGCTGCTGGCGACCTGCATCCAGCACGAGATGGACCATCTGGACGGCATGCTGTTCGTCGATCACATCTCCGCGCTGAAGCGCAACATGATCCTGCGCAAGCTGACCAAGGCCAAGAAGCTGAAGGCGCATGACGCCGCCGCCGACTAGCCGGGCCGACAACGGACAGCGAACGCCCCTGCGGCTCGTTTTCATGGGTACGCCCGATTTCGCGGTGCCGGCGCTGGCAGCACTGATCGACGCGGGGCACGAGATTCTCTGCGCCTACAGCCAGCCACCGCGCCGTGCCGGCCGGGGGCAAAAGGAGCGCCCCTCCCCGGTGCACGCCTACGCCACCGAAAACGGTATCCCTGTGCGGACACCGAAGACACTGCGCGACGACGCGGCGCAAACGGAATTCGATGCGCTCGGCGCGGATGCGGCGGTTGTCATCGCCTACGGTCTGATCCTGCCGCAGGCCATCCTCGACGCCCCGCGGCTCGGTTGCCTGAACATTCACGCCTCGTTGCTGCCGCGTTGGCGGGGCGCCGCGCCGATCCAGCGCGCGATCCTGGCCGGCGACGAAGAGACCGGGGTCACAATCATGCAGATGGATGCAGGGCTCGACACCGGAGACATGTTGCTTTCCCGGTCCGTCCCGATTACGGCGGAGACGACGGCAAGCGACCTGCATGACGGTCTGGCAGCGCTTGGGGCAGAATTGATTGTCGATGCGCTCGACAGGCTGAATGCCGGAACCCTTCGCGGCGCGCCGCAGCCGGAGACCGGGACAACCTATGCGCAAAAACTGAGCCGCGACGAGGGCCGGCTCGATTGGACCCAACCGGCAGCCTATCTGGCACGGACGGTGCGCGCCTTTTCGCCCTGGCCCGGCGCCTGGTTCGAGCATGAAGGCGCGCGTATCAAAGTTCTCAAGGCACATGAAACTGCGGGCGTGTCCGATCCCGGTACCATTCTCGACAACGAACTGACGATCGC
>JAPPPC010000876.1 GCA_028817685.1 Rhodospirillaceae bacterium | reverse complement strand
GACGACACCTGCTTTGAGCGTATCGGCGAAACCCCCGCGCGTGACAATGGCTTGGGTGACGAATCCGGCAATCGCCCCCATGATCATGGCAGTTACCAGGTAGGCGGTTGCGAAACCGACATCGAAAACCGCCGTCGCCAGCAGATATTTTTCGATACTCATCAAGGGTGAACTGATCCAGAACGCCATGACCGGGCCGAGCGGCACGCCGGCCGCCAAGAGCGCCGCGATTAACGGAATCACGCCACAGGAACAGAGCGGCGCCAGCGAGCCGAAGAAAGCGGCGCCGAGGATCACCATGGTGGTGCGGCCCTGCACGATGCCGGAGATACGCTGATCCAGACCCGTGGCCTGCGCCCCGCCGGCCGCCGCCATCGACAGCAGCAGGAAGGGCGAGATGCTGATCATCGCCATCGCGAGAAACTGCAGACTGTCGAGCAGCTGTGATGTGGAAAACGCCCCGATGGCGACCAACAGGGCAATGAGCGCCAAATAGACCGGATCGATCTTGCGCGCATTTTGGACAAGGGTCCCGACGGCTGCGGTCATCCCACCATCTCCTCAAATTCTTCGTCATGGGCGTCGAGCCCGGCGCAGCAATCCTCCATCAGGAAATCGAGCAATGACCGGACCTCGGGGCAGTCGATACGGCAGCGCAGCGAGCGCCCCTCACGCGTCTGCGTTACGATCCCGGCGGAGACCATGTGCAGGATATGATGCGACAGGGTCGATTTCGGGATTCCCAGATGGTCCTGGATCGCCTTTACCGGCAGCCCGTCGGGGCCGGCGCGAACCAGAAGGCGGAAGGTGGCGAGCCGATGCGGATTGCCGAGCTCAGCCAGCATGATTGCTGCGGTATCGATATTCATGCTCAATGGATTAATTCGCTTTCAATTCGATGTCAACGATTGTTTTAGAATTATCGAACAATCAAAATAAATCGTTAAAAGATAGAGCTTTAATTCATCGTTCAATCACCACCATCCGCGGTGGGTTTTGCGACCGGCCTGAAGGCGAGCGCCAGCGGCACGCTCAAGGCAGCCGTCGCGGCAAGCAGATAGAACGCGTTGATGTAGCCGATCATCGAGGCCTGGCGCAGAATCTCGTCGCTTAATTTCGTCAATCCACCCAAGGTGCCATGCGTCCAGTCGCCGCTGACCCCGGGCATCGTGAACAGCGTGTTGAAGGGCGACACCCATTCGCGCATACCGGAATAGCTCTGCGCGGTGCTGCGGGTCAGCACGACGATCGCGACCGAGATGAACAGCACACTGCCGAAATGGCGCATCACGTTGAACAGCGACGACCCGTCCACCATCAGATGCGGCCGCAGCGTGGTGAACGCCAGCACCGACATCGGCGTGTAGGCGATACCGAACCCGAACCCGTGCAGCACGTTGGTCCAATAGACATCGAACATCGTGATGTTCACATCGAGCTGCGCCATGGCTCCGCTGGCGATCGCCTGGCAAACCAGCCCGAAGATCAGGCAGCCGCGCGCACTCACACGGGTGAACTGGACGACGAGTACGAAACTCAACCAATTGCCGATGCCGCGCGAGGTCAGCAGGGTGCCGATAATTGATTCCGGATAACCGGCGACATCGCTTAGCAAAGGCGGAAACATCACCATCGGCGTGTAACCGAACATGCCCATCAGCAACGACATCGCGAGTCCGATGACGAAGTTGCGGTCGCGGAACAACTCGCGCTGGAACAGTGGGTTCGACGCCGTGACGGTGTGCACCAGATAGAGATAAAACGCCACGGCGCATACCGACGCCTCGATGATGATTTCGGTCGATTCGAACCAGTCGAGCCGCTGACCGCGGTTCAGCATCAGCGTGGCAGCACCGATCGCGGTCGCCAGAAGGGCGTATCCCGGCCAATCGACCCGCCGGCCCGCGTCGCGTTCCTTGCCATCAAGCGAGAACCAGGCGCCGAGCATGCCCACCAGTCCAAACGGCACGATCATGAAGAAGGCCCAGCGCCAATCGATCGCCTCGGCCACGAAACCACCGAAAATCGGTCCCAACACCGGACCGAACACGCCGCCGATCCCCCATAGCATCAGCACCAGCGCGTGCATATGTTTCGGGAAGCTGGCCATCAGCATGCCCTGTCCCAGCGGCAGCAAGGGTGCACCGAACACGCCTTGCAATACGCGGAAGAGCACCAGCATCTCCAACGATGTCGACAATCCGCATAGCGCCGTGGAGATCGTGAATCCGCCGACCGATCCGAGCAACAGATTGCGCCAGCCAAGCCGCGCGGCGAGCGCGCCGGTGATTGGCGTCGCGATGGCTGTCGCAACCAAATTGAAGGTGATGGTCCAGGCGACCTGATCCTGCGTCGCCGACAGGGCGCCCTGCATCTGCGGCATGACAACAGCCACGACCGTGATGGTCATACCGAAGAGCAGCGTCGTCAGCTGCACGGTCGCGACCAGCAGGACGCGGCGGAAGGTCATGTATTGGAGCATCGCGCCCGATTGGACCATGAATTCGCGGCAGCGAATATGGCGGAGTATGCACTATTCCCGCCACCCCTCGATAATTTAGCCTGCACCCCACTACCGCAGGCCGAAGATGAGCGTTTCTATTCGAGGAACCGACTTGGGTTCGATGATGGATTATGAGCTTGCTTGGGGTTGGTCCGGAGACGCTCGAGCCCAACAATGTTAGGGAGTCACGCCAACGCTGAGCCTCAAAAAATGCGTTTTAGCGCGTTAAGCTGAATCTCGGCTCAACGCGTCGTAAACCCAAAGCACGAGCATCACAAACAACCCTTCCAGAGACATTATGAGCAGTGCGGTGGGCAGGCTGAATGTTTCCGCCATCCAGCCGACATTGATGAATCCGATCGGTCCGGTACCGATGCACAGCGCCAACACCCCGAAGACGCGGCTGCGAAATTCCAAAGGCGCGTTGGTGTAGGTCAGTGTGCTTTGCATCGTCGCGAAGCCGGCGCCAAACAGGCCGCCGACGGTCAGTGTCATCGATGTGGCAATGAATGAGTGATAGGGACCGCCGGCGACATAGGCGAGAATGCCGAGATAAAACACCACCCCGAGATAGCCCGCGCAGCCCCATAGGAAGATACGTGCGAAGGACTCCGGACGGGCAAAAACGGCAACCACCAGAGCCCCGGCGAAGGCCCCGAACCCTTCCAGGCTGGACAACAGACCGACCAGGAACGGATCGAGGTCAAGCTGCTCCTTGCCGAGGATCGGAATCATCGCGGTGAACGGAAATCCGAACACGTTGAACACGATGGTGATGAGGAAGACCCGGCGCAGTTCCCAATCGCCGAGCACGAATTTGACCCCAGCAATGAGGTCTCGAATCAACGCCGGCGAAACCGCCCGCTTCGCAGTCGCCGGAAGCTGCGCAAAGAGCACCAGAACCAGTCCAGTTGCGTAGACTGTCATGCTGAGCAGGAACACACCGGTGATGCCGAACCATTGCAGCATGACCCCGCCGAATAGCGGCCCCGCCATGCGGGTCGCGCTGTTTGTCGCGGCGTCCAGGCTCATCGCCGCCGATACGGAATCGCCGGCAAGATCACCGACCAGCCGACGCCGCACCGGCATGTCCGTCGCCCAAAACAACCCGCTCAACACCGAGGCAATGGCGATATAAGGGAAGGTCAGCAGCTCTTTGTAGGCGAGCACCACCATCACGACCGAAACCGAAAGAACCATCGCAAGCGATCCGCTCAGCAGCAGCTTGCGGTTCACGCGGTCGGCGAACCCGCCGATGATCGGCCCGCAAAATGTGAGGGGCAGTCCCCAAAGCACAGGCACGAGGGCTACCAGGATCGGCGAGCCCGTGATTTCGAAGGTGTAAACGCCGAGCGCCAGGAGCTGGAACCAGCGAATGAATCCTGTCAGCGTGCCAAGCAACCAAATCGAGACATAGTTCGGGTTCCGGACGAGCCCGCGAAGTCCCGACTCCTTCGGGCTATGGTCGACCGTCGCGTCCAACTAGCTGTCCTCTGTCACAAACGCACCGTGCCGCACCTCGGCGCAGCATAGCGCCAAGTTGATCCGGTATCGGATTGTTGATAGCGTAATCCGATTGAATTTATTTCATAATTCATGACAGCGACAAAGTTGAATCGCGGCGTGCCGGCCTCGCATCTTAGTGGCGCACCGCCCCCGAAAGCATCGTGAGAACACCGCCTTGGACCTGAAAGGCAAAGTCAAAATCCTGTTGGGCGCCTGCGTCATCGGCGCAATGGGTTTGCTCGCCTACGAGGTGTTCTTCTGGTTCACCCATGTCTACGAAAGCAACGCCAAGGTCCCAACCGCCTACACCAAT
>JAPPPC010000252.1 GCA_028817685.1 Rhodospirillaceae bacterium | reverse complement strand
GCCCCGTTGATCATTGACGATTTCAAGAGGGACGATTTGGTGTCCGCTTTGGGCACATCGTGGCGCGGCGTTTCAGATCAGGTAATGGGCGGTATTTCGGAAGCGGGGCTGCACCGCGCCCTTGTTGATGGCCGGCCGGCTTTACGACTGACCGGCGATGTGAGGTTGGAAAATAACGGCGGCTTCATTCAGGCGTCCTTAAACCTCGCGAAAGAGGGCGAAGTCTTCGATGCATCCGGTTATACCGGCATTCGGCTAACCGTCAGGGGCAATGACGAAACCTACGGCGTCCATCTTCGAACCAGCGCCGTTCGGCGGCCATGGCAATCCTATCGGTCGCGCTTCATGGCGCCTTCCCACTGGACCACCATCGATTTGCCGTTCACGGGGTTTGCGGCCCATCGTTTGGATGCACCCTTCGAGCCCTCACGGCTTCGCCGAATAGGACTCGCGGCGATTGGGCGTGCGTTTTACGCCGACCTCGCGATCTCGAATATTCAGCTTTACCGGTAGCCGCCGACGCGGTTCAGTCGGTTTCGATCGAACCGACGATATCCAAACGACCATCGTTCTGGACACGTGCGATGATCATTTCCCCGGACGTCGTGTACTGATCGGTCAGTGCGCTGATATTGACCTGATGGGTCACGAACACCAGCGTGCCAGCAGACCGGTTCTCCGCCAGCCATTCCCGCATGGCATGCGTTTGCGGGCCACGGCGACCGGTCCGTTGAAAGAATGAATTGAGCGCCGGTAACAATGTAACGGCGCCCAGTCCGAGAAGCTCTGCGGTTTCTTCGCAACGGCACCATTGACTTGAAAATACGCGCGTCACTTCGACCCGGTTTTCCCGAAACCGATCCCCGATCCGCCGCGCTTGATCTCGCCCGGTATCGGACAGATTGCGCTGCGTCGCGCAGTCGTCCAGCGTGAATTCTTCCGGATCGCCGATCCCAGGCGCCAAGGCGTGGCGCATCAGGACGATATGGCCACCGGCCCGCAATTTGGCCCAGAGAGTGCTTTCTTCTGCCGCAACCACCGGACCGGGCGAGACGACGGCCAGCATGAGCAACGTGCACCCAATCAAGTAGCGGCCAAGCGGCAGCAAATCAGTGCGCGGCGCGTTCCCGCCCTTTCCGAAATATTTCGATAAGCCGCCCATCGGAACGGTTCAGCCTCTGGCACCGGGCGGGCGAGACAAATGCAGTTCAATAGCTTTCGTCACCTTCTTGGCGTTCGGTTTGGTCGGCGTCGCGAACCATTCCGCCAGCCGCCCGTCTCGATCCACGATATATTTGTGAAAATTCCAGCGCGGTTTCGCCAGCACCCCCAACTCCTGTGCCGCCCATCGGTAAAATGGATGCGCCGATTTTCCTTTCACGCCGACTTTCGTCGTCATTGGGAAATCGATCCCGTAGTTCAGCTCGCAGAACTGCTTGATCTCGGCATCGCTTCCCGGCTCCTGTCTGCCGAAATCGTTTGACGGCACGCCCAACACCACCAGGCCTTTGTCGCGGTAGCGGCTCCAAACTTCCTGCAAGAATTTGTACTGATTTGTGAATCCGCAAAAGGATGCGGTGTTCACAACCATCACGACCTTCCCGCGATAGGCGGACAAAGGAAGCGGCTCGCCATCGATCGACTGGAACGAAAAGTCGTAGGCGTTTTTTTCCCGATCTGCAGCGTGCACGGTTGATCCAACAAGCAAGAGCGCGAAAGTGAGAAGGCGGACAATCATGTTTAGCCTACCAAAGAAATCTGAACTCGATGGATTTACGTAGTCTAATTCGATTCGGATCATGCGACGGATGCACGGAGCGGGTATGTCACCCACCAAAGACATTGCGAATGCAGCCGTCATCGGCGCCGTTGGCGGCATCGGCAGCGCAATCGCGGATTCACTTGAAACCAGGGCCGGCGGCACCTGCGTCTTCCGGCTGTCCCGCTCGAATTCATCACCGCAAACCGATGCAAGGCAGCTACATATCGACCTGGAAGATGAGAGTTCGATACAAGCAGCCACCGTTGCGATCGCGCGGCAGGCCGAAGCCCTTGATCTCATCATCGTCGCCACGGGATTGCTGCATGACGGTGAAACGCTGCGTCCCGAAAAATCCTGGTCGGCCTTGTCAGGAGACAATCTGGAGCAACTCTTCCGGATCAACACGATTGGTCCGGCTCTTGTCGCAAAGCATTTCCTGCCTTTGCTCGCAAAAGGTCGGAAATCGACCTTCGCCGTTCTGTCCGCCCGGGTCGGCAGCATCGAGGATAACCGCCTGGGCGGCTGGTACGGATACCGGGCCTCCAAAGCCGCCCTGAACATGCTGATAAAAACATTATCGATAGAACTGGCGCGGACTCGCCCTCGGGCTGTCTGCGTCGGCCTGCATCCCGGAACCGTCGATACAGCCCTGTCTCAACCGTTCCAGAGCGGTGTACCGGAGGGCCGCCTGTTCTCTCCGGAATTTGCAGCAGAGAAGCTGCTACAAGTCCTGGACGCGCGGTCACCATCAGACAGCGGTGGACTCTTCGCCTGGGACGGCAGCCGAATTCCTTGGTAACTGCTTCGCAAAACCAACAATTCGCAACCCGGAAGCTTTCATGATTTAATTGTCGCCAGGATCGCCACGAAACGCAGGAGAGGAAACGATGGTCTCTTATCAACCGACGATGCTTGGCACGCGTTACATGTGTTCAGCCGGCCACTATCTCGCATCGCGGGCAGGCTTCGATATCCTCGAAGCGGGCGGCAACGCGGTGGATGCCGGTGTTACGGCGGCCATGTCGCTGGCGGTCCTGCAGAGCGACATCGTCAATGTCGGAGGCGTCGCGCCGATGATCATCTATCTGGCGGAGAAGGACGAGGTCGTCACGATCAGCGGTCTCGGCCCCTGGCCGAAGAAGACCGACATCAACATGTTCATCGGCCCGAATGGCGGCGCGATCCCGCAAGGCGTGCTGCGCAGTGTGGTGCCGGCCGCGCCCGGTGCCTGGACGGAAGCCCTGTCGAAATATGGCACGATGACCTTCGGCGAGGTTGCCGCCGCGCCGATCAAATATGCGCGCGACGGGTTTGCCATGCATCCGACCCTGCAGGATTCAATCAACAACACCCAGGACCAGCTGCGCCGCTGGCCGTCCAACGCGGCGATCTACCTGCCGAACGACAAGGTTCCGGAAGTCGGCGAGAACTTCGTGCAAAGCGATCTCGGCAAGAGCTTGCAGTATCTCGCAGACGAGGAAGCGGCGGCATCAGGCAGCCGCGAAGACGGGCTGGAAGCGGCCCGCAAGGCCTTCTACGAGGGCGATATTGCCCAGGCCATCGTGAAGTATCATGAAGAGAATGACGGGCTGATGACGGCCGAGGATCTTCGCGACTTCCGCGTCGGTCATGAAGCGCCGGTGATGCGGAACTATTTCGGCTTCGACGTCTATACCTGCGACGCCTGGTGCCAAGGCCCGGTGCTGCTGCAGATCATGTCGCTGCTCGACGGGTTCGATCTGAAGAAGATGGGCCACAACTCGCCCGACTACATCCACACGGTGCTGGAAGCGGTGAAGCTCGCCTTCGCCGACCGGGAACGGTATTACGGCGATCCGAAATTCGTCGATGTGCCGCTCGACCATCTGCTGTCGGACGACTATGTCGCGGAGCGGCGCGCGATGATCGATCCCGACAACGCCTTCCCGGCGATGCCGCCCTTCGGCGCAGTGCCCGGGTACAATGGCGGCGGTTCCGGCCCCTCGGCGGCGGTGCATGGTGCCGCGATGATCGAATACGACACCTCCTACGCCTGTGCGGTCGATGCGGACGGCAACGCCTTCTCGGTCACGCCAAGCGACACCTCCGCCTCCACCCCGATCATTCCCGGAACCGGCATGGTCGCCTCCGGCCGCGGCTCACAGAACTGGGCGGTGCCGGAGCATGCCTCCTGCATCGCGGCGGGCAAGCGACCGCGCCTGACGCCGAACCCGGCGCTCGCGATCAAGAAGGGCAAGGTAACGATGCCGTTCGGTACCCCGGGCGGCGACGTGCAGTGCCAGTCGATGACCCAGGTGTTCCTCAACATCAACGAGTTCGGCATGACGCCGCAGGAAGCCATCGAGGCCCCGCGCTTCGCAACCTACAGCCATCCCGACTCGTTCGAGCCGCATCTAGCGCAGCCGGGCAAAGTGAAGCTCGAGAACCGCATCTCGCGCGATACGGTGGCCGAACTGGAGAAACGCGGCCATGCCGTCGAGGAATGGCCGGAACTCACACGCGCCGCGGGGGCCGTCTGCCCCATCGGCCACGACCGAGAGAACGGCCGCCTGTTCGGTGGCGCCGAT
>JAPPPC010000097.1 GCA_028817685.1 Rhodospirillaceae bacterium | reverse complement strand
GCTTCGAGGTGCTGGCCATCGAAGGGTTCAAAAGCGAGAGCCCGACGGCGATCGCTCATGTCACCGGCGAACAGATGCGCGACACGGTGCAGCGGCTTAACGATCCGCAGGTCGAAGCGATCCTGCAGGTCGGCACCAACCTCGCCTTCGCCGATCTGGCGCCGATGGCGGAGTTCTGGCTCGACAAGCCCGTCCTGGCGATCAACACCGCAACCTACTGGCACGCGCTGCGGACAAACGGGATCGAAGACCGTATCGCCGGTTTTGGGTCCTTGCTGGAGGACTATTAGTTGTGCGTCGTCATGCGGATATTCCCCTCACCCGGCCCTCTTTCCAGGGAGAGCGCTACAAAACAGTAAACTCAGGAATGAAATGTGTCGTCCCGGCCAAGACGCTCTGCGTCGCAGAGCCGGGACCCAGGGATACGGCGCGCTTGGCATTTAGGCTGGTCCCCGGATCGAAGTCCGGGGCGCGATGACAGAGTGTATGGCGCTTGATTTTCTAGGGTCTCCCAAGGAGAGGGCAGGGTGAGGGGAACAAAGGGAACGAGGCATGACCAATTCTGACTCAGACGCTACCACCTGGCGTATCGGCGTCGATGTCGGGGGGACCTTTACCGATCTCGTCATGATCGACAGCGCGGGCGCGACCTTCGTCTTCAAGGCGCCTTCGGTGCCCGCCGACCCGGCAAGCGGGGTGATCGCGGCGTTGGAGCTGGCAGCCGCGCAGTTCGGCGGCGCCGTCGCGGACATTCTCGCCCGATGCGAGCTGTTCGTGCATGGCTCGACCATCGCCACCAACACGCTGATCGAACGCAAGGGCGCCAAGGTCGGGCTGCTCACGACGGAAGGTTTCCGCGATAGTCTGGAAATTCGGCGTGGCTGGCGAGACGATGTCTGGGCACATCGCGAGCCCAACCCGCCGGTCCTGGTGCCGAGGCATTTGCGGCTGCCGGTGCGCGGCCGGGTCGATGCCGATGGCAGCGTATTCCAGCCGCTCGAGCGCGAAGACATCGTCGGGATCCGCACGGCGTTCGAACGGGAGGGTGTCGAGTCGGTTGCGATCTGCCTGTTCAACAGTTTCGCCAATGCGCGGCATGAGCAGACTTGTGCCGAGGAATTGCGCGAGCACTGGGATTGGGTGTCCGTGTCGCATGAGATCGCGCCGGTGATCGGCGAGTATGAGCGCAGTTCGACGGCGGTCGTGAACGCTTATGTGGCGCCGCGCACTGCCACGTACCTACAGAATCTGAACGAACGGCTGGCCGGCCTCGGTCTGCTGCGCCCGATCCTGCTGACCCAGAACAATGGCGGCGTGATCCCGCTGGATCGGATCGTCGCGCGGCCTGTCTCGCTATTGTTGTCCGGGCCCGCCGCGGGGGTGGGGGCGCTCGCCTTCTATCGCCAGGCGATCGGGTCGGACAATCTGATTTCCATGGAGATCGGCGGCACCAGTTGCGACGCGTTGTTGATGCATCGTGGCGACGTCGCGGTCAGCGACGAGATCAAGATCGAAGGCTACCCGCTGGCCTTGCCATCGGTCGACATCCACACGATCGGCGCCGGCGGCGGCACCATTGCCGGAGTCGATTCCGCCGGATTGCTGTTCGTCGGGCCGCGCGGCGCCGGCGCCAATCCCGGACCAGCCTGCTATGGGCTGGGCGGGACGGAGCCGACGGTTACCGACGCGCTGCTCGTGCTCGGCCGGCTCAAGCCGGGTCCGTATGCGGGCGGTGCGGTGAGCTTGGATGAAGACAAGGCAAAGACGGCTGTTTTGGAGAAAGTCGGAACGCCTCTTGGCATCGACCTCGACGCGGCTGCGTCCGGCATCATCCGGCTGCTGGAGCAGAATCTGCTGCACGCCCTACAGCAGATCAGCATCCAGAGGGGCTACGACCCGCGCGAATTCACCTTGGTCGCGGCCGGCGGGGCAGGGCCGATGCATGGCGCGTCGGTCGGCCGGATGCTCGGCTGCCGAGCAATCTATATCCCGCGCTTGTCGGGGGTTTTCTGCGCGCTGGGCATGCTGCACACCGACCTTCGGCTGGACTTCGTGCGGACCCGCTACGGCCGCCTGGACGAGGTGCCGGCCTCGGAACTGGAGACGATCTTCGCCGAGCTGGAGGCCGAGGCCACGGCTCAACTCGAAGCCAGCGGGGCGCCCGAGATCGACTGCACGCGCGAGATCGATTTGCGTTATACCGGGCAGAGCTGGGACGTCCGCATTCCGCTCGACTCGCTCGACAAATCGGAAATTCGGCAGCGCTTCGAGGCGGAGTACGATCGGCTCTTCGGCCATATCCAGCCGGACGGCATCCTGGAGATGACGGCGCTTCGCGTCGTCGGCACGGGCCGGCTGCCGCGCGCGGCGGCGGCGCAGGCGGACCGGTCGGATGATGCGCCCGCGCCGGTCGAACGGCGCTCGGTCTTCCTCACCGAGGGCCGCGCCGAGATCGATGTGTATGACGGCGCCGATCTGCGCCCCGGGCAGCATATCGCCGGTCCCGCCCTCATCGCCGAGCACACCACCACGGTCATGGTCGGACCCGGCGACCGGCTGGAGGTCGACGGCGCGAACAACTTCATGATCCATCTGGGAGACGCATGATGTCTGATGGGACTTTGGACGCGGTCACCCTGGCGCTGGTGCAAAACCGGCTGGACCACATCACCAAGCAGATGGGCTGGGTTATGACGCGGACCGCGCGCAGCCCGATCTTCAACCATGCGCATGATTTCTCCTGCTACCTGACCGACCGGACCGGCACCATCGTGGCCCAGGCCGACGGCATCCCGATCCATACCGGCGGCGGCGGCTTCGCGGCGCGCGCGCTGATTGCGGCTTTTGGCGATACCATCGTGGAGGAAGATGCCTACCTGTTGAGCGACCCTTACGTCGCCGGCGGCAACCATCTGCCGGACTGGGTGATCCTGCGGCCGGTCTTCTGCGACGGCACGCTGACCGCTTTCTCCTGCATCCGCGCGCACCAGTCCGACATCGGCGGCGGGGCGGCCGGGACCTACAATCCGGAGGCCGAGGAAATCTTCCACGAAGGTATCCGCCTGCCGCCGCTCAAGCTGGTCGACCGCGGTGAGATCCGCGAGGATGTCTGGCAACTCCTGATGATCAATTGCCGCACGCCGCATTATCTGGACGGCGATCTGCGCGCCATGCTGGGCGCGACACGGATCGGCGCAGAGCAGGTGGCCGAACATCTGACCGAGCTCGGCGTGGCGCAGGGGCTCGCCTATATGGACGGCATTCTCGACCATGCCGACAAGCGCCTGCGCGCCGCCATCGCCGACCTGCCGGACGGTACCTACAGGGGCGAGGACCGGTTCGACAATGACTGTTTCGAACCGATGGACATTCCGATCAAGGCTGCGGTGACGGTCAAGGGCGACGCCATGACCATCGACTTCACCGGAAGCCATGAGCAGATCCGCGGCTTCAAGAACAGCTCCTTCGCCAACACCTATTCCTCGGTCTACATGGCGCTGTCGGCCTTCTTCGACCCGGCCATCCCGCGTAATGAGGGCACGTACCGCAACGTCGAGATCGTCGCCCCCGAGGGCACCATCGTGAATCCACGCCCACCGGCGCCGATGACCATGAACACGGTCTTTCCCGCCTGCGAGATCATCCACGCGGTGTGGCGCGCGCTCTCCAAAGCGGACCCGGACCGTAGCTGCGCCGGTTGGGGCAAGAACGCCTTCCCGATCACCTCCGGCCTCGGCGAGGACGGCAACACCTTCGTAATGTACCACTGGTTCGGCTCGTCCGGCGGCGGCGCGGTGGATGGGCGCGACGGTTTCCCGCAACAGGGCGGGCTGAACAGCCTGTGCGGGCTGCGCATTCCCAATGCCGAGAGTTTCGAACAGCTCTTCCCGATCCGCTTCGTGCGCCAGGAACTGCGCCGGGATGCGGCTGGCGCCGGCAAATATCGCGGCGGGGCAGGCGGCGACTACGCCGTCGATATCTTCGCGCCCGTGCAATACGCCTTCCGCGGCGAGGGCTATTCGATGCCGACCGGTTTCGGCATGGATGGCGGCGGCGACGGCGCGATGGGCAGCATGAAAGTGACGCCGGAGGACGGGGACGCGATGATCCCGCCGACTTACGGCGTGCGCCACATCGCCCCGTCGCGGCTGGAGATGCTGGCGCCCGGCGGCGGCGGCTGGGGCGACCCGTACGAACGCGATCCCGCGTTGGTGCTGGGTGACGTGAAGGACGGAATCGTCAGCCCGGAGAAGGCGCTGGCGGAGTACGGCGTGGTGCTGAAGGACGGCGCGGTTGATGTGGCGGCGACCGAACAGCGACGCGCCGGCGGGAGACGCTAAGGAGGATATCGATATGGCGCGCATTGCGATCGGCGGATTCAGTCACGAGACCAACTGCTTCGTGCCCATGCGCACCGACTACGCCTATTACGAGGCCGGCGGCGAGATGCCGCCCTTGGCCCGCCGCGACGAGGTGATCGAACGCGCCAGCGGCTCCACCTTCGGCATGTCCGGCTTCCTCGACACCGTCGACCCGAGCCATGAGCTGGTGCCGCTGATCTGGGGCCAGGGCGGCGCCGGCGGCTACATCACCGACGATTGTTTCGAGCGCATCACCTGTGAGCTGGTCGGCATGTTAAGCCAGGCGATGCCGGTCGACGCGGTTTATCTCGACCTGCACGGCGCCATGTGCTCGCTGAGCCATGAGGATGCGGAAGGCGAGCTGCTGCGCCGGGTGCGCGGCTGCGTCGGACCGGACATTCCGGTCGTCGTCAGCCTCGACTATCACGCCAACATCACCGAGGCCATGTGCCGGCTGACCGACGGGATGGCGGTCTATCTGACCTATCCACATATCGACCGGCAGGGCACCGGCAGCCGCGCGGCGCTGATCCTGCACCGGGTGCTGGCGGAGGGCATTCCCACCGGCCGCGCGATCCGACGGCTGCCCTTCCTGCTGCCGCTCAACTTCCAATGCACCCTGATCGAACCGTCCAAGGGCATCGTCGGCGCCTCGGTCGCGGGCGAGGGCGGCGAGATCCTCGACCTGTGCTACGCGGCGGGCTTCCCGCCCTCGGACCTTAACGAATGCGGCCCCGCCGTGGTGTGCCACGCCAAAACCCAGGCGGCGGCGGACGATGCCGCAGACCGGCTCGCGGCAATGGTGCTGGAGCGCGAAAGCGCCTTCGCGGAACCGCTGATGCAACCGGACGAGGCCGTCGACGAGGCGATGCGCCTCGCCGAGACCGCGTCGAAGCCGGTCGTGCTCGCCGACACGCAGGACAATCCCGGCTGCGGCGGCACCTGCGACACGACGGGCCTGCTGGAGGCCCTGGTCCGCCACGACGCGCAGGGCGTCGCCATGTGCGTCATGTGGGACGCCGACGCCGCCGCGGCGGCGCACGACGCGGGCGAGGGCGCGGAGATCACGCTCGATCTCGGCGGCAAGCACGGTCCGGATGGCGTCGCGCCGTTCCACGGCACTTTCACCGTTACCGCGCTCACCGACGGCCGCTTCGTCACGACGGGCCGCAGCATTGGCGGTCGCCGCATCGATATCGGCCCAACCGCGCTGCTCACCATCGGCGGCGTCAGCATCGTCACCGCGAGCAAGCGCATGCAGGCCTACGACCAGGACATCTTCCGCCATATCGGCGTGGCACCCGAGCAGCAAAAAATCCTGGCCCTCAAAAGCACCTGCCACTTCCGCGCCGACTTCGACCCGATCGCCGAGAAGACGCTGGTGGTGCTGGCGCCGGGCGCGCATATCGTCGATTCGACGCAATATCCGTTTCAGTATTTGCGCGAAGGCGTGCGGCTGCTGCCGGAGGGGCCGGTGTTTGGCGGCGGGGGCTAGCGGGCTGCAATCAGTTGTTCCAGCATTCGCATACGGCGAGCGGCCCATTCGGCCGTAGCCCGGTTCCTGGACATACGCCGTCCGCCCCTGCAAGCTGATCCCGGTGCCTCTCGCTTTCTTCGCTTGCGAAGGGCCAGTCAGTGTTCTGTCGAGGGGTGATCGTACATGCCACGGGACGGCGTTCGGGGGGCGAAGGAAGGGTGCCGGGTCGGGATCGATGTCGGCGGGACCTTTACCGATCTGGTGTTGGCGGATGCGGCGACCGGGGCGCTGACCTTTTTCAAGGAGCCGAGCGTGCCGGACGACCCCTCCGCTGCGGTCGAGCGCGGCTTGCAGGGGATTATCGCCCGTGCCGGCGTCTCGCCGGACGAGATCGATCTCGTCGTGCACGGCACAACGCTCGGGTTGAACACGATCATTCAGCGCAAGGGCGCGACCTTGGCGCTGGTGGTCTCGCGCGGCAACCGGGATGTGCTGGAGATCGGCCGGTCCCGCATGCCCGACTCCTATGACTTCCGGTCGCAGAAGGAAGAGCCGCTGGTCCCGCGCGACATGGTGTTCGAGATCGATGCGCGCATGACCGCCGATGGGACGATCGAGACGCGTCCCGCGCAGGCGGAGATCGAAGCCTTGGCGCAGACCTTGGTCGACCGGAATGTGGACGCGGTCGCGGTCATGCTGTTGAACGCCTATGTCGACGGCGCGTTGGAGCGCGAGGTGGCGGCCGCATTGCGGGACGCGCTGCCCGGCGTGCTGGTCACGGAATCCGCGGCGCTGTGGCCGGAAATCCGCGAGTTCGAGCGGGCGCTGGTGGCCACGTTGAACGCCTATATCCATCCCCAGGTGGACGACTACCTGGCCCGGCTGCGCGAACGGATGGACGCCATCGACGTCAAGGCGCCGCTCTATATCACCGCGTCGAACGGCGGCACGCTCGGCGTCGAGAGCGCCCGCAACCGGCCCATCGATACGATCCTGTCCGGCCCGGCGACCGGTGTCGTCGCCGCCGCCAGGCTCGCCGCGCTGGGCGAACAGCGCAAGATCCTGACCGTCGATATGGGCGGGACGAGTTGCGATATGGCGGTGTCGCTCGACGGCGAGCCGGAATACACGACGCGCACCACCATCGGCGATTTCCCCTTGATCCTGCCCGTCGTCAACGTCTCCGCCATCGGGGCCGGCGGCGGGTCGATCGTCTGGGTCGACAATCAGGGCGTGCTGAAGGTGGGGCCACAAAGCGCGGGCGCCGCGCCGGGTCCGGTCTGCTACGGGCGCGGCGGCAAGGAACCGACGATGACGGATTGCTACCTGGCCGCCGGATACTTGCGGACCGACCGTTTCCTCGGCGGCCGCATGACGCTCGACAAGGATGCCGCCAACCAAGCGCTGGCGGGAATCGCCGACCGCATCGGGCTGCCGGGCGACGACAAGGCGGCGCAGGCGGCGGAGGCCGTGCTGCGCGTCTCGACGGCAAAAATGGCGACCGAACTGTACAAAGCCTTCGCGCAAAAAGGTCTCGATCCGCGCGAATTCACCCTGATCGCCTATGGCGGCGCGGGGCCGACCCAGGGGACGATGCTGGCGGAGGAAGTCGGCTTGCGAACCGTGCTGATCGTGCCGTCGCCGGGTACGCTGTGCGCGCTCGGCGCGGTGATGACGGATATCAAGCGCGACTATGTGCGCGTCGTGCGCCGGCAGATCGGCAGCGATCAGCCGATCCTGCCGGTCATCGCCGCGGCGCTGGACGGCATGGAAACCGAAGCGCGCGAGTGGATTGCCGGCGAAGGCGCCTTGCAAGGCGAGGTCACTCTAAGCTGGAGCGCCGACATGCGCTATGCCGGGCAAGCCTATGAGCTGAGCGTCGACATACCCGCCGAACTGCGCGGCGCGATGGACGAGGCCGTTCTCGTTGAGCGCTTTCACCAGGTTCATGAGAGCGTCTACGGCTTCCGGGACACCGACGCGCGGGTCGAGCTGACATCGCTGCGCGCCCGCATCGTCGGCGCGGTGCCGCCGATCGAGATCACGCCGGCCGCCGGCGGCACGCCGCCGGATCATGACCGACGGCGCGTCTATTACAGGGGCGAATGGATGGAAACGGCCGTCTATGCGCGCGACGCTCTGCGGCCCGGCGACCGGCTCGACGGGCCGGCACTGGTCGAACAGGAAGACACGACGACGTGGATCGTCCCCGGCTGGCGCGGGACGGTGGACACGATCGGCAACATACGGATTGAGAAGGGCTGAGCGATGCGGTTGGACCCGGTAACGCTGGAAATCTTGAACAACAAATTGCAGTCCGTCGCCAACGAAATGAGCTATACCCTGATGCGCGCGGGGCGGACGCTCTATGTCAAGGAAACGGCGGATTTCTCGACGGCGCTCGTGACCCGCGGCGGCAAGTTCTTCGCCTATCCCGATGCGATCGGAGTCACGGGGTTCGTCGATCTGGATTGCGGCCCGTCCATTCGCGCCGTCGGCGATCTGGAACCGGGCGATGTGATCTTCACGAACCATCCCTACGAGTCGCACGGCCTATGCTCGCATACGCCCGATCTGCACATCATCGCCCCCTATTTTCATGACGGTGAGATCGTCTGCTACGGCTGGTCGTTTCTGCATTCCGCCGATGTCGGCGGCAAAGTGCCGTGCAGCATTTCCCCGTCCAGCTACGAGCTGTTCCAGGAGGGGCTCGCGATCCCGCCGGTGAAGTGCCGCCGGGCCGGGGAATGGGACGAGACCTTCCTGCGGATTTTCCGCGCCAATTGCCGGACGCCGGAAGAGAATATCGGCGATCTGCAGGCCATGTTTGCCGCGCACAAGGTCGGGCAGGACCGGATCAGCGAAGTGATCGATCAGCATGGGCTCGCGACCTTCCTGGACGCGCAAGACGATGCGATCGACTATGCCGCCAGCAAGGCGCGCGCCGTTTTGCGTCAAATTCCCGATGGGGTTTACGAGTTCTGGGACTATCTCGACGACGATATGGTCTCGCCGGTCCCGGTTCGGATCCGTCTGAAAATGACGGTCGAGGACGGCAAGGTCGATCTCGACTTCGGCGGCACCGATCCGCAGGTCATGGCCGCGTTCAATGTGCCCACCGGCGGACACCGTCATGCCTGGCTGACTCTGGCGCTGCTCAAATTCGTCTATACCAACGACCCTACGGTGCCGCTCAATCACGGCGTGTTCCACAGCGTGACGGCAGACGCCCCACAGGGCAGCATCGTCAATCCGGAATACCCCGCCGCGGTCGGAGTGCGGCACGCGACGTCGATTCGCATCTACGATGTCATTCAGGGCGCGCTGGCCCAGGCGGTGCCGGAGCAAATACCGGCCAGTACCGGCGGTATCGTCATTCCCGTCGTCCTGGCGGAGCGCGACCCGGATACCGGCCATCAGGATATCATCGTCGTCGAACCGATGCTGGGCGGCACCGGTGCGTCCCATGAGCAGGATGGCGTCGACGGCCGCGACAGCAGCATCTCGAACCTCGCCAACAACCCGATCGAGACGGTCGAATCATCGTCGGGCGCCATCATCCGCGATTACGCCCTGCGTCGGGATTCCGGCGGAGCCGGCAAATGGCGCGGCGGCGTCGGGCTCGAACTTACCTTCGAAATCACCAAGGACGGCGCACAGGTGCTTGGCCGCGGGATGGAACGGCTACGGTTCCGTCCCTGGGGCCTGTGCGGCGGCAAGGCGGGCCTGCCCGCGCGCACCATTCTCAATCGAGGCACCACGCAGGAACGGGAGCTGGGCCGTATCGACATGCTCAATCTGAATGCGGGCGACCGGGTCACGGTGCTGACCCCGGGCGGCGGCGGCTATGGCGACCCGTTCGAGCGTGATCTGGCCGCGGTATTGGACGATCACCAGCGCGGCCTCATCAGCACCGCATCCGCCGAAAACGACTACGGCGTGGTGATTCAGGACGATGCGATCGACGCGGAGGCGACCGCCAGACTGCGCCAGGCCAACACCGCGCGCGGCAACGGCGGGCTGTATCATTTCGGGCCCGAGCGGGAGGCCTGGGAGACGGTCTGCGAGGACCCGGCCATGACACGGCTGGCGGAGACGCTGTGCCGCGTGCCCCTGGCGGTCCGGGGCCAGACGCGCAAGCAGTTCTTCGAGGACATCTTTCCCGGCCTGGCATCGGTCGGTGCCGATCTCGGCGCCGCCGTGCAGGATGCGGATGCGATGAAGGAGGGCTTCAAGGACGCGGTCGATCAGCTTTCCGCGGCGGAAGGCCTCGTCGACGCGGATTGAATTTTGCTGGTCGTCCCGGACGAATGGCTAGCGAATGACCCGCGCTCCGTTCAGTACGAGCATTCCTCGTAGATCTTGTCGATATCGCCCTGCCAGTGCCCCCCGAAGGCGTCGAGCAGTTCCTCGGCCGGGGTGATCCCGCTGGCCGCGATTTCGTCGAGGATGTCGAGGAACAGGGTTTCGTCCCGGTCGCGGCGGTCGAGGCGAGCGCGGGCGGCGAGGCCGGTGCGGGCGATCTTGAGGACTTCCTGCGTCACCGTCTGCAGGGTGCCGCCGCGAAACGGCGTCTTCAGGCCGAGGCGCGGGACCTCGGTGCGCAGATACTCGCGTTCCTCGTCGGTCCAGTCGCGGCATAGGTCCCAGGCGGCGTCGAGCGCGGTCTGGTCATAGAGCAGCCCGACCCACAGCGCCGGCAGCGCGCAAAGCCGGCCCCAGGGGCCGCCGTCGGTGCCGCGCATCTCGATATAATGCTTCAGACGCACTTCGGGGAACGCGGTCGTCATGTGGTCGGTCCAGTCGGCCATGGTCGGCAGCTGGCCTTCGAAGCCGGCCAGCTCACCCTTCATGTAGTCCTTGAAGGATTTGCCGCTGACGTCGAGATACTCGCCGCCGCGATAGATGAAATACATCGGCACATCGAGGATGTAGTCGATCCAGCGTTCGAAGCCGAACCCGTCCTCGAAGATGAAGGGCAGCATGCCGCAGCGGTCCGGATCGGTGTCGGTCCAGATATGGCTGCGATAGCTGAGATAGCCGTTCGGCTTGCCCTCGCTGAAGGGCGAGGCGGCGAACAGGGCGGTGGCGATCGGCTGCAGGGCGACGCCGACCCGCATCTTCTTGACCATGTCGGCTTCGCTGTCGAAGTCGAGATTGACCTGCACCGTGCAGGTCCGCAGCATCATGTCGTGGCCGAGATTGCCCTTTGTCGGCATGTAGGCGCGCATGATCTTGTAGCGGCCCTTCGGCATCCAGTGGATATCTTCGCGCCGCCATTTCGGGTTGAAGCCGAGCCCAATGACCCCGGCGCCGATCTCTCCGCAGACTTCCTTGACCTGGTCGAGATGCGTGTTCACCTCGGCGCAGGTCTGGTGCAAGGTTTCCACCGCTGCACCCGACAGTTCGAACTGGCCGCCCGGCTCCAACGTCACCGAGGCGCCCTCATTGTCCTTCAGCGCGATGACGTTTTCGCCTTCCAGCACCGGATCCCAACCGAAGCGCTGCATGCCTTCTAGCAAGCCCCGGATGCCCGGCACGCCCTCATAGGGCAGCGGGCGGAAGTCACGCAGGTCGTAGGCGAATTTCTCGTGCTCGGCGCCGATGCGCCAGTCGGCCTTGGGCGTACAGGCGCTTTCGAGATCTTCGACGAGCTGCGCCTTGTCGGTGATGGGCGGGCTGGCCGGTTTTTGCGGTGCGGACATGGGCGTTACGGTTCCGGTTAGGTCAATCGAGTCAATGTTTCAGGGCGTCAGGGGCGATGATCGTCCCAGTCTCCCAACACGCTCTGCCAGCAGGTCAGGGCCGCGATCGCCGCGGTTTCTGCCCGCAGGATGCGGGGGCCGAGGCTGACCGTGCGGACGAACGGCAGGGTGCGGAGCTGTTCCAGTTCGGACGATGCGAAGCCTCCCTCAGGCCCGGTGAGAATTCCCCAAGCGCCGGTTTCCGGGGCGGCGCGCAGCACTTCGTCTATCGGTTGTGCGGCTCCGCGTTCGGCGCATACCAGCAGATAACGATCTTGCGGCCAATTTTCCAGTAAAAAAGTGTGCTTTTCAATTTCGCGCACCTCGGGGACGGTCAGGCGTTCGCACTGTTCGGCAGCTTCGATCGCATGCGCCACCATGCGGTCCCGGTTGACCCGTCCGGTATTGGTGTATTCGGTGCGGACGGGTTGCAGGGCCGCAACGCCCAGCTCCACCGCCTTCTGGATCAGAAAATCCTGCGGGCCCCGTTTCAGGGGCGCGAACAGCAGCCAGGGCCCGGGCTCATCCCGCTGCGGGCGGCGCTGCGCGCGGGGCAGCGCGGATCCCGAGTTTTTACGCAAGGAGTCGATCGCGGCGTCCCACTCGCCGTCGCGCCCGTTGAACAGAAGGACCTTGTCGCCGGGTCCCGCACGCATCACGTTACGGAGGTAATGCGCGTGCGCCGCGGTCAGTGTTACCGGGCGGTCCGCCGCAAGGTTATCTTCGATGTAGAGCCGCATGCTTGTGTGTCGCCCCCAATCCCCGCAAGATTAGCCCATGGGTCCCAGTGCCGAAACCGATAGCGCCAGCGACATAAGGTCCGACCATTGGGTCGAGCGGCTGGCGCCGCCGGGCGCGCGTCCCTATCTGCGGCTGGCGCGGATCGACCGGCCAATCGGTACCTGGCTGCTGCTGATCCCCTGTTGGTGGGGCACTGCCTTCGCGGCCTCCAGCCTGCCAGCGTTCCGTTGGTCGGACTTGATGCTCTACATCCTGTTTGCCGTCGGCGCGCTGGTCATGCGCGGGGCGGGTTGTTGCTGGAACGACATCATGGACCGCGACTTCGACGCCAAGGTCGCGCGTACGACGCAGCGCCCGATCGCCAATGGCGATCTGACCGTGCGGCAGGCCTTGATGTTCATGGCGTTGCTGATGCTGATCGGCCTCGCGGTGCTGATCCCGATGGGGCCGGTCGCCGCGATAGTCGCCACCGCCTCTCTGGTGCTTGTCGTCATCTACCCGCTGATGAAGCGAGTGACCTACTGGCCGCAATTCTTCCTCGGCCTGGCCTTCAATTGGGGCATCCTGGTCGCCTGGGCCGCGGTGACCGGCGGGTTGGGCCTGCCCGCGGCGCTGCTCTACGCGGCGGGCATCGCCTGGACGCTTGGCTACGACACGATCTACGCCCATCAGGACAAGGAAGACGACGCGCTGATCGGCGTGAAATCGACCGCCTTGAAATTCGGCGCTAACACGAAACCGTGGCTGTGGGGTTTCTATGCCGTGACACTCGTGCTGACAGCGGCGGCCGGCGCGACGGCGGGGCTCGCCTGGCCGTTCTATGTGCTGCTCGCTCTTGGCGCCGTACAGCTTGCCTGGCAGGTGATCGACCTCGACCTCGATGACCCCGCCGACTGCCTCGCCAAGTTCCACTCGAACCGCTATTTCGGCTTCATCCTGCTGGCAGGCTTCGTCGCGGGGTAGCCACTCACCCCAGATGCGCGAAGATCGAGAAACGCGCGGCACCGTCGACGGCGCGGGAGATGTGGCCCTGGCCGTCCGTGTCCTCGCCGACGAGAAAGTTGCCTGCGGTGACCTGCGACTGTTGCCCGCTGCCATAGGTCATGGCGATACCGCCGCTCAGCACCAGGACGAGCTGGCGGCGCGGGGCGGGGTGCCATTCATAGTCTAGGTCAGCCGCGGCGTAGGCGTAGCTAATCCCGACCAATGGGAGTTCCGGCGTGACCACGCCCGACGGACCGCCATAGAGATAGGGCAGATGCGCTGGTGTGCAGAAGGAGCGGCCGCCCGTGTCCTCGCGATTGTGCAGATAGTCGATGCCGGCGCCGGCCGCGTCGGGCGCGTCCCCCTCCAGCGCCGTCAGCCGGTCGTGCCGCAGATCCGCATCCAGCGCGATGAAGGCGGAGCGAACGGGGGCGCCGTCGGCCGAGCGGCTGCGGTGGCCGCGCCCCTCGGTGTCGCGGACTTCCAGCAGGTCGCCGCAGCGGAAGCGCCGCGCCTCGCCGTCGCTGGCGGTGACCTCCAACGTGCCTTCGGTGACGACCACCAGCCGCTTGCGCGGCGCAGGGTGATAGTCGAAATCAAAATCGCCGGGCGCCCAGCGGAAGCTGACCGCGGTCGCGGGCCGCCGGCGCGTAACTTGGAGCGGCCCCGACGTCGCGTCATAGGCGATGGTCTCTTCGACGAACCGCGAACCCCCCGCGCCGTCCGGTTCGATTGCCGTCAGGACGACCGTGTCGCGATGCGGATCTTGTGAAGGCATGCGCCGCTCCTATCCTTCAACAATGGCGTAAGGGGCGCCGAACGGCACCGCGTCGTGCATCAGCGCCGCGATCACGGTCTGGCGAAAACCGTCATCCTCGATCAGCCGAATGATGAATGCATCCAAATCGTGATCGGGATCGATGCGCTGTTGCACCTGCGCCAGCATCTGGCCGCAGTCGCGGGCCGGACGGGTGCGGTTTTCCGCCGGCACGGTGGCGAGCCCGACGCCGTCACCGTCCTGGGTTACGTGGCCGCGGCGGCTAAAATAGCCGTGCACGACGTCGAGCGTGCCGCCGTCTTCAAGCCGGACAGCGACATCGTCGAGGCGTCCGTAATGGTAATTGCCGTGGCTCAGTTCCGTCTCGTGCATCGCGTCGAGCTGCTGTTCATCCAGCCAGTTGACGAACAGGGTCACTGTCGTGCCGGGGGCCGCCTGCAACATCGCCGGGACGGAGCCATAGCGTGCGATATGGGCGGAATAGACTACGTCGAAGCCGGCCAGGGCGCAGCGCTGCACCGGTATCTCCCAAGCTGCGATATGGCCGAACTTGCGGGTCAGCTGCTCCGGCGACTGGTTGGACCCGACCGCCAGGACGGGTGTGCGCCCAGCGGTTTTCGCGGGATCGAAATCGGATACCTGACCGCCATGCCAGTGATCGGACCGGCCGGGGATGGCGTAGGGGTAGAGGCGGGCGCGGGCGAGAGCGGCTTCACGGTCACTGGTGTCGGGGGCGTAGGCGGACATAAGCCCTTGAATAGCCGACAATCCCGTCCTTGTCATTCATCGCGCTTTGATTAGTGTAGCGGCGCTATGCCGTACGGATCCCTACGCGACTTCATCGCCCGCCTTGAAGCGGAAGACCGGCTGGTGCGGGTCGCCGCGCCGATCTCGCCAGTGTTGGAGATGACGGAGATCCAAACCCGGTTGCTGGCCGAAGGCGGGCCCGCGGTGCTCTTCGAGAATGTCGTGCACGAAGACGGTGGCGGCTACGACATGCCGGTGCTGGTCAATTTGTTCGGGACGGTGGAGCGGGTCGCCTGGGGCATGGACCGGACGCCGGACCAGTTGCGCGAAGTTGGCGAGACCTTGGCTTTCCTGCGCCAGCCCGAACCACCGGGCGGCTGGCGCGAGGCGATGGGCATGCTGCCGCTCCTGAAGACCGTGATGGCGATGAAGCCGCGCAGCGTCGGAACGGCGCCGTGCCAGCAGGTGGTGTTGCAGGGCAACGAAATCGATCTGTCGCACCTGCCGATTCAGACCTGCTGGCCGGGCGAACCGGCGCCGCTCATCACCTGGCCGCTGGTGGTGACCCAGGGTCCCGACCCGAAAGGCAGCCGGTCCGACAATTTCAATCTCGGCATCTACCGCATGCAGGTGACCGGCCGCGACACGACTCTGATGCGCTGGCTGCGGCACCGCGGCGGGGCGCAGCATCACGCGCGCTGGAAAGCGGAGAAGAGCGATCCTTTGCCCGCCGCCGTGGTGATCGGCGCCGATCCGGGCACACTCTTGGCGGCGGTGACGCCGGTGCCGGACACCTTGTCGGAATATCAGTTCGCCGGTCTGTTGCGCGGCCAGAAGCTCGATCTGGTGGATTGCAAGACCGTGCCGCTCAAGGTCCCGGCGGAAGCGGAGATCGTGCTCGAGGGTGAGGTCTCGCTCGAGGAGTACGGGGACGAAGGCCCCTATGGCGACCACACCGGCTATTACAATACGGTCGAGCGCTTTCCCGTCTTCAAGATCAAGGCGGTCACCATGCGGCGTGACCCGATCTACCTCTCGACCTTCACCGGTCGGCCGCCGGACGAACCCTCGGTGCTGGGCGAGGCGCTGAATGAGGTCTTCGTGCCGCTGCTGCAGCAGCAATTCCCGGAGATCGTCGATTTCTGGCTGCCGCCGGAGGGCTGCTCCTACCGCATCGCCATCGTCTCGATGAAGAAGGCCTATCCCGGTCACGCCAAGCGGGTGATGATGGGCGTGTGGTCCTATCTGCGCCAGTTCAGCTACACGAAATGGGTCATCGTCGTCGATGACGATATCGACGCGCGCGACTGGAAGGACGTCATGTGGGCGGTTTCGACCCGGATGGACCCGGCGCGCGACCTCACTGTGATCGCGCACACGCCGATCGACTATCTCGACTTTGCCAGCCCGGACAGCGGCCTCGGCTCAAAGATCGGTCTGTACGAGGCCAACAAATG
>JAPPPC010000262.1 GCA_028817685.1 Rhodospirillaceae bacterium | reverse complement strand
GCCATGGAGCGTCTCGATTGCCGCCGGCATGATCGATCCGGGCGAAAGCGCAGCAGACATGGCCCGCCGGGAAAAGCTCGAGGAAACCGGCTGCACCATCGGCCGGCTGGAGAAAGCGCTTACCTTCTATTCGATTCCAGGCGGCTCGTCCCAGCACGTCACCCTGTATTGCGGGCAAGTGTCGGCCGAAGCCGTTGGTGGCCTCTATGGGGTCGCCGAAGAAGGCGAGGACATCCGCGCTTTCGAAGTCTCATTTGCGGAAGTTCTGCAGATGGTCGATGGCGATTTGTTCGACAACGCAATCAGTATCGTTGGCTTGCAGTGGCTCGACCGAAACCGCGAACGGCTGCGCCGGGACTGGACTTGACCGTCGCGCGAGGGAGTGCTTGAAAAGCGCCAAGGCCTAGCGCCTAGGGGGAATTCTTCAAGAACTGAAAGACTGGGATATGAATGTTCGTGATGGATTTACCGGTTTGGTAGGCAACACGCCACTGATCAAACTGCGCAAGGCTTCCGAAGAAACAGGCTGCACAATCCTGGGCAAGGCCGAGTTCCTGAACCCGGGCGGTTCGGTCAAGGACCGCGCCGGCCTTTACATCATCCTGGACGCGGAGGAACGCGGCGTTCTCAAGCCCGGCGGCCTCATCGTCGAAGGCACGGCCGGCAATACGGGCATCGGCCTGGCGCTCGTCGGCAACGCCCGCGGCTACCGGACGCTGATCGTCATTCCGGAAACCCAGTCGCAGGAAAAGAAAGACATGCTGCGGCTTTGCGGGGCGGAACTGATGGAAGTTCCCGCCCTGCCCTACAAGAACCCGGACAACTACGTTCACGTCTCTGAACGAGTCGCGGCAGAGAAAGCGAAGACCGAACCCAATGGCGCGCTGTGGGCCAACCAGTGGGACAACACGGCGAACCGCAACGGCCATTACAAATCAACGGGTCCGGAAATCTGGGAACAGACCGAGGGCACGATCGATGGTTTCACCTGTGCCATCGGCACCGGCGGCACGCTCGCCGGCACCAGCACATTTTTAAAGGAAGAAAATAAGGAAATTGTGACCGCGGTCTCAGATCCGATGGGCGCCGCCATGTACAATTACTTCAAACATGGCGAATTGAAATCCGAGGGCAGTTCGATCACTGAAGGCATCGGCCAAGGCCGCATCACCAAGAATATCGAGGGCGCACCGGTAGACGACGCGTACCAGATCCCCGATTCCGAGGCGGTACAGATCTGCTTCGACCTTCTGAAGCATGAAGGCCTGTGCCTCGGCGGCTCCAGCGGCATCAACGTCGCCGGCGCAATCCGCATGGCCAAGGAGCTGGGACCGGGAAAGACCATCGTCACCATCCTGTGCGATTCCGGTACCCGCTACATGTCGAAACTCTTCAACCCGGCCTTCCTGCGCGAGAAGGAACTGCCGGTCCCCGACTGGATGGAAAGCAAATGATTACCGAGGAACTGTTCCGCGCCGACTCCTATCTGAAGGAATGCGAAGCAACCGTTGAAAGCATCAACGACAAAGGCGGTATCGTCCTCGACCGTTCGGTCTTCTACCCGACCGGCGGCGGCCAGCCCGGCGACAGCGGGGTCCTGGTCAGGGGCGACGGTACGGAAATCGCCATCATCACGACGGTGAAGGGCGATGGCGACGAAAACGTCGTGCACGTCCCGGCCGAAGGGTCTGCCCTCCCTGCACCGGGCGACACCGTAACCGCACGGATCGATTGGGACCGGCGCTACAAGCATATGCGCATGCATACCGGGCTTCACCTCATGTGTGCCGTCGTACCGCACGGCGTCACCGGCGGTAAGATCGGTGCGGACAAGAGCAGTCTCGACTTCGATATCGGCGATGCGACGCTCGATAAGGACGCGATTACCGAAGGCATCAACAAGCTGGTCGCAGATGACCATACGGTCGGCGCGCGCTGGATTACGGACGAGGAACTCGATTCCAATCCCGACCTCGTGCGCACCATGTCGGTCAGCCCACCCCGCGGCAGCGGCAAGGTACGGTTGCTGGACATTCCAGAAGTCGATCTGCAGCCCTGCGGCGGCACGCACCTGGCCCAGACCGGTGAGGTTGGCCGCGTCCGCGTCTCGAAGATCGAGAACAAAGGCAAGCGGAACCGCCGCGTGAATATCGTATTCGACGAGTAGGCCGGCTGAAATCAGCAGGAGAACTATAGTGAGTTACGCAAACCCCGACGCGCTGGTCGAAACCGACTGGCTCGCTGCCAACCTATCTGATCCCAAGGTCAAAGTGCTGGACGCCAGCTACCATCTGCCCGGCACCGGCCGCGATGCGGAGTCGGAGTTCGAGGATCGGCACATCCCCGGCGCGATGCTGTTCGATATCGAAGAGGTCCGCGATCTCGACAATCCCTTGCCGCACATGCTGCCGCGCGCCGAACAGTTCGCGGCGCAAATGAGCGCGCTCGGGCTTAACAGCGACGACATGATCGTCATCTACGACGTGCACGGCGTTTCCACGGCACCGCGCGCCTGGTGGACCTTCCGGGCCTTTGGCCATGACAAGGTCGCGGTCCTGAATGGGGGCCTGCCGAAATGGGTGTCGGAAAACCGCCCGGTCTCGGACGATATCGTCGATCGCGCGCGCGGCGATTTTCAAGCCCGCTCAGTCCCCGAACTGGTTCGGTCCGTGGATCAGATGCTGGCCAACCAGGAGGCGCGCGAGGCGCTGGTCGTCGATGCGCGTCCTGCGGGCCGATTCAACGCGGACGCCCCGGAGCCCCGACCGGGCCTGCGCGCTGGCCGCATGCCAGGGTCGGTCAACCTGCCGACCAACCTGCTGATCGACCCCACCAACAAAACGGTTCTGCCAGCGGACGGGCTCCGCGCAGCCCTGAGCAACGTCGGCGTCAGCGACTCCAGCCAACCGATGATCACAACATGCGGTTCCGGTGTGGCCGCCTGTGTCGTCTCCCTCGGCCTGTATCTGCTCGGCAATGAGGTCGTGCCGGTCTATGACGGCTCCTGGTCGGAATGGGGTGCCCGTGACGACACGCCGGTCGAAGCCTAGTTCGCATGAATATCCGGCCGATCCGGGACGGTGACGAGGCGCCCCTGGCCGATCTGTGGACCCGGTGCGGTCTGGTCCGCCCTTGGAACGACCCCTTCAGCGATATCGCCTTCGCCCGAGCCACGGCGCAAACGGAGATATTCGTCGGGGAACGGGACAGCGCGATCATCGCCAGCGTGATGTGCGGCCATGATGGTCATCGCGGTTGGGTCTACTACCTCGCCGTCTCGCCGGACTGCCAAGGTCGGGACCTGGGACGCGCGATGATGACCCAAGCGGAAGATCATCTGCGCGCGCTCGACGTCCCGAAACTCGAACTGATGATTCGCGAGACGAACGCGAAGGTCGTCCAATTCTACGAGGCGTTGGACTACAAAACGGAGCCGGTGATCGTGATGTCGCGCTGGCTGAAAGAACCGCCGGTGGCGCAAGATGACTGAGGAATTCATCGACGTCACCATCACCTCATTGGAGATGCTGGCGCGGCCCGCACGTCCCCTCGCCCGCGCTCCGAGCCTGTCTCAGCCTGTCATTCTGCTGCGCGCCCATCAGCCGACGCTCTCCTTCTACCGCTACCTCTACAACACGGTGGGTCAGGACTGGCTGTGGTATGAACGGCGGCAGATGAATGACGCGGCACTGACCGACATCATCCAAGACGAGAACGTCTCGGTGAACGTGGTCTATTGCGGCGGCGTGCCGGCCGGCTATGCGGAGCTCGACGCCCGCATGCTGCCGGCCGTCGAGGTCGCCTATCTTGGCCTGATGCCGGAATTCATCGGCCGCGGGCTGGGACGCTATATCGTCGACTGGGCGGTCGACGCGGCCTGGGATTTGGACCCGGAACGGGTCTGGATCCACACCTGCAATCTGGACCACCCGGCAGCGTTGCCGACCTATCAGAAGGCGGGATTTACCGTCTTCAACCGGCAAACGGTGACCATCCCCAACCCGCGCCTGCTGCCGAGCTTCGCGGAGTTGAAGCTTGTCGCGTCAGACGCGCCGGGTAAAGGCGAGCCAGAGCCCGGCGCCGATCAGGAGTGACCCGGTCAGCCGGTTCTGCAACCGCGCCCGGCGTTCGCTGTCGAACAGGGGCCGGATATAAACGGCGCCCAGCGCGACGCAACTATCCACGCCGGCTGCGATGAACACGAACGTCGCGCTCAACAGGACCATCTGCAGTAGAACGGGATGGCTGGGATCGACGAATTGCGGCAGGAAGGCCGCAAAAAACAGCAATACTTTCGGATTGGTCGCGGAGACGATGAAGCCCTGGGTGAAAG